>JAFLRW010000099.1 GCA_022511285.1 Duncaniella sp. | reverse complement strand
GGATCGTGAAAACACCATAATTCACCACCTCATTAATCAGGGTGGCCGTCCGGAGGAGTTCACCCGCTATGACAAGACTGTCTATTGGGAATCGTCAAAAAACAATCCCGAAAGTCCCACCTTTGAAAAAGGTCCTGCGGCCGTGATGATTAAGGCCCCAGATTTTTATGCCGAGAGCATTAGTTTTGTCAACGACTGGGGCACACAGTCAACCTCCGGCCCGCAGGCGTTGGCTATGCACTCGAATGCCGACCGCGTAGCGCTCAACGACTGTCGGCTGCGTTCGTTCCAGGACACGTGGCGCACTCCTTCGGATGAGACAAGCCGCAACTATGCCCGCAACTGCCTGATTGAAGGGGCTGTTGACTATATGTATGACGGCGGCGACGTGTTTGTAGAGCACTCCACATTCTATAATGTGCGTGCAGGCTCTGTGATAGTAGCCCCAAACCATGGCCCGAACGTGAAATATGGCTATGTGCTTTCTGATTGCACCATCGACGGCAACACTCAGAGCGGCGACGGACGCACAAAGCTCGGGCGGCCCTGGAAACAAGCGCCCAGGGCAGTTTGGCTCAACACATTAGTGCTCATCCCCATTGATCCTGCCGGCTGGGGCGACATGGGTGCCGTGCCGGCTGTATTTGCCGACTACAACTCACGCGATCGCTACGGCAATCCCCTGGACTTGAGTGCCCGCAAGACACGCTACAGTGTTCGCGACCGCAAGACCGGGGAGACTTGGGAGGCGGAAAGCAAGGCCACCCTTACTCCTGAAGAGGCAGCCGCATACACCTATGAAGCCGTGATACGCCCCGACGAGGGCTGGGATCCGCGCTCTATGACCACTCCCCTGCCCGCACCTGCCGGACTGACCTACAGCGGAGGATTGTTGTCTTGGCAACCGGTGGATGGCGCCTCGGGCTATATTGTCTACGATGGCGACAGCATTATAGCCGTAACCGAGACAACAGAGATGGCAGTGCCTCGTGTGGGCAATTCGCTCAAGGTGCGCGCGGTCAACAAATATGGCGTCAAAGGGCTTCCGGCTCAGTGAACCCTCTCACATTCAGATTTTCAAATATTAAAAAACTTATAATCTCACCAATGAAGCACAAACCACTCACCCTATTAGCCGCATCGTTGGCCCTCTGGAGCCTTTCTGCCGCGGCTACCGACTATGCTGACTCTTACCGGAATCTTCCCGTCAGCCTCAATGTGCCGGCCACTCCGGTAATCCCCGACTATGAAGTAAAAATCACCGATTTTGGCGGAGTCAATGACGGCCTGACGCTCAACACCGAAGCTTTTGCCAAGGCTATGGCCCACCTCAACGAAAAAGGGGGCGGGCGTCTGACAGTACCTGAAGGGATATGGTACACCGGCCCCATTCAGTTTGAGAGCCGTGTTGAGCTACACCTTGACCGCGGTGCTTTAGTGCTGTTCAGCGAGAATCTCTCCGACTATCCCGCCCTCGCATCTGACTGGGAGGGAGTGGCAACACACCGCGCAATGTCGCCGCTCTCGGCCCGCGGGAAACACGACATCGCTGTGACAGGCGACGGCACCTTCAACGGCAACGGCCAAAACTGGAGGCCGGTAAAGAAAGGGAAAATGACTGCCGACCAATGGAAAGCGCTCACACAGAAGGGGTGTACCAATGCCAAAGGCGATGTATGGTATGCCAACGAGCGAATACGCGAGGTGTCAGAGGACGCCGAGCTCCAGAAACGCGTGCAGGCAGGCGACAGGGAAGCCATTGAATATGCCCACGACTTCCTGCGCCCCGTATTGCTCTCGTTCATTGACTGCGACCGTGTGTTGCTGAAAGATGCCACCTTTGAAAACTCGCCCGCGTGGAACATTCATCCACTGCTCTGTCGCAACCTGATAGTAGACAATGTTAACGTGCGCAACCCGTGGTATGCCCAGAATGGCGATGGCATCGACATAGAGTCGTGCACAGACGTGCTTGTGCTCAACTCGCGGTTCGATGTGGGCGATGACGCCATCTGCATCAAGAGCGGCAAGGACAAGAACGGGCGCGACCGCGGCATCCCCTGCAGCAATGTTCTTGTTGAGGGATGCACCGTCTATCACGGCCACGGAGGCTTTGTGATAGGCTCAGAGATGTCAGGCGGAGCCAAAGACATCGTGGTGCGTAATTGCGTCTTCATCGGCACCGATGTGGGGCTCCGTTTCAAGAGCACCCGCGGCCGCGGCGGTGTGGTTGAGGATATATATGTCGACAATATCAAGATGACCGACATAGCCGGCGATGCCCTAATCTTCGACCTCTATTACGGCATCAAGCCGGGTGCCCCCGTGCCCCCGGTCACCGAGGAGACCCCATCGTTCCGCAACATGTATATCTCGGATATCACTTGCCGCTCGGCTAAGTGTGCAGCATTCTTCAACGGTCTGCCCGAGATGCCTATGAAGAATGTGGTGGTGAAGAACTCCCTCTTCCGTGCAGACAAGGGCATTGTGCTTAATCATGTCGACGGATTGACGCTTGAAAATGTCACCATCGAAACCAATGGTGAGAAAATCACCGAAGGCGACGGTGTGAAAAATGTAACAGTGACCGGAAAATGATTCGCAACATTCTACTCGCAGCCCTGACCGCCGCCACGGCGGCCGGGGCTTTTGCTCAAAGTCGCGCCGACGACTATTCGCAATATTACACCGACCTCCCTTTTGAGACCCCCGTGGTGCAAGCGCCGGAGATTCCGGAGCTCACGGTTGACATCAAAGATTTTGGCGGTGTGGGCGATGGCATCACACTCAACACCGAAGCCTTCTGCAATGCCATCAGGCATCTGAGCAATCAAGGGGGCGGACACCTTAATGTGGGCCGGGGAGTATGGCTGACAGGCCCTATCACGATGCGGAGCAATATTGACCTCCACATAGAGAAGGAAGCTATCGTAGTCTTCTCGCCTGACCGAACGCTATACAGCGTCAACCGGCCCGACGGGGCCACCACAAGCAGCTATGTCACCGCTCCAATCAACGCCGACGGAGAGAGCAACTTCTCCATCACCGGAGAGGGAATTCTCGACGGCAACGGCGAGGTGTGGCGTCCGGCCAAGAAGATGAAGTTTGGCGAGTGGGAGTGGAACCGCATGGTAAAGTCGGGGGGCTCCCTCTCTGCCGATGGCTCTATATGGTATCCGACTTCAGCCGCCGACGAGGCCGGACAGAAGCGCCCGCGCCTGATACGCCTTGTGAGATGCAACCGGGTGATGGTGAAGGGCGTAGTGGTGCAGAATTCCCCGAGCTTTCACGTCAATTTGTTTTGCTGCACGGATATAATCATTGACGGTGTAACCGTGCGCTGTCCTTGGAATGCCCAGAACGGCGACGGCATCGACCTCAGTTCCTGCCGCAGGGCATTGATAGTCAATTCCACTGTGGATTGCGGCGACGATGCCATCTGTATGAAAAGTGGCGCCGGCCAGCCCGGACGCGACCGCGGTCCCACTACGGACGTCGTAGTGGACGGATGCACCGTGTATCACGGCCACGGCGGTTTCGTGATAGGCTCTGACGAAAGCGGCGGAATGCGCAATATCGCTGTGCGCCGTTCTCGTTTTGTTGACACCGACACCGGCCTACGCTTCAAAAGCGGACGAGATCGCGGCGGAGTGGTGGAGAATGTTTATATCGACGATATTGTGATGAACGATATCGACGGAGAAGCGATACTCTTCGAGATGTATTATCAACAGAAAGTGCCTCTGACAGGCGATGTTGACCCTGCCCCCGTCACTGCCGACACACCTCTGTTTCGCAACTTCACCATCCGCAACGTGGTGTGCCGCGAGGCCGGTCGCGCCATCCTGATACAAGGATTGCCCGAGCAGCGACTAAGCAACATCACCATTGCCAACTGTGCCATTAATGCTCATTACGGAATCCAAATCAACGAGGCCAATGACATTACGCTCGAGGGGATAACATTGCAAATCTCCGATGGGCCTGCCGTCGGTCTTAACAACACTTCAGGCGTCAGCATCCGCAACTTAGACGCCGGCGGCATCGACACCACCCCTGTGGTGACAGGAAGCCGCAACGACTGACATTACACACCTCCACACACAAATCATCCCCCATCCAAGCCTTGGCCGGAATGGGGGATGGTTGTTATGGATGAATCCTAAGCAGGAGGGGGATTATTTCACAATCACTTTGGTGACGGTGTTGCCCTGCTTACGGATGTAGAGACCATTCGAGGGATTCTCTACGCGAACGCCCTGGAGATTGTAGTAAACAGCCTCAACGTCAGCTGCTTCGATTGACTCAAGAGCGCTATCGGGATCTTCGATTTCAACCTCGCCCTCGTAGATTATCACGTCGTTGAGGTTGATATTGTTGGCCATATTGTAGAGACGGAGAGCTGTGGGGGCAGTGCCTTTGTAGACGTAGGCAAACTGACACATCTCCTTAGCCCCGGGGAGTGTAAATGTGGCGAGAGGAGTCTGGGTATTGCCTGTGGCATCAGTGAGCACGATATTGCCTATTGACTCGGCATAGTTGCCCACATAGAGCAGCACGGTAGCAGTGGCGGGGGCTTCGGGGAACTGAAGGTAGAGACCGCCTTCACCGCCCTGAATCTGAATACAACGGTCAGAAGCGCCTGTCACAGCGCCGCCAAGCTGGTTGGCCTTGCCCATAGCGATAATACGTCCGTTGTCGCCGCTATAATAGGTGATGCCTGCAATCTCCTTGGTCTGACCCGAAGTGTTCTTGGCAAAGATATCTTCATTATCGCCGGCAGCATTGGGGATGTCGTTGAAGAGTTCATAGTAAGCGTATGGATAGGCGGCGAAATCAGTGTAGTACACAACATTAGCAGCCACTGTATTGATAGCCACAGTCATAGGCTCGGTGGCATTGCCGGCCTCGTCGGCCACGGCGGGAATAGTCATAGTGTATTCCTTACCTTTTTCAAGACCTGAATAGGCCACTGTGAGGGTAGTGCCGTCAACTTCCACATCGAGGTCGGCGCCATTGAGCTGAGCCTTTGCTGCCACGGTGACAGGTTCATTGTAAACCACAGTCACAGTGCCTTCAACCGGTGCGTATGGAGCGGCAGAGGGCCAAGTCTTCAACACCTTGGGGGCATCAGTATCCTCAACTACGGGACGGTCTATGCCCTCACCATCACCCTTAACGATGATGACATCATAGATATTCACCTTGTTGGCATTATTATAGAGGCGCACCTTAGCTTTGCCCTTGTAGGGATAGCTGACAGTTCTCTTATACATATGCTTGGCGGCACCGATAGTGAGCTCGGCGAGGAGATAGTCTTCGAGGTCTTTACCGCGTTCATCTGTGATTAGCAGTGTGAACTCGTTCTTACCATCGGGGTTGGCGATGTAGTAGGTGATTTCTGCCGGGCCCTCAAACTCGGGAGTTTCAAAATAGAGCTCCTTGCCGCCGCCGGAAAGCTGAGTGGGACGGGGCGAAGCACCGGCGTCAGCCTCTGTGTCAGGGCCATAGTCGGCGCCTACTTCAGTGCTCATATCATTGTTTTTCATAGCGAGAGCGCGACCCTTGACGCCTGAATAGAAAGTCATACCACCAACTTTATAGGTTATATCAGTTGCATCCTTAGGAATAAAACTAACATTGTCAGCAGGATTGAAGAAGCTGTCAAAATACTCGTAGGGATAGTAGTTGAAATCAGAATAGAAGAGCACGTCGGCGGGCTGAGTTTTGAAAGTGTAGGTCAGCTCGGCATTGGCAGCGTCGTCATTACCGATAGCGCCGGCAGGGATGGTGACGGTCACTTCGGTATCGGCGGCAGCCTCGTAGGGGATAGTCACAACATTATCGGCCACAGAGAGTGCCACCTCTTTGCCGCCTACGGTTGCAGTGCCAAACACATTGACATCCACGTCATATTTAAGCGTAACGTTGCCGGCAGTGGGTGCCATCGTGCCATTCTTTGCAGGCCAAATAGCAGTTGGCGCAGCCAGCTCGCCCTCACCGAAGGGAGAGTCGTTATCATCAGCGCGAGTCACCTTTGCTGTGAGAATAAATACATTTGTGCCGGCCAAATTGCGAGTAAACCAAATGGTTTTGCAACCGACGGCTTCTGTCGGCACATTAATTGCATGTGTATCCGGCTGATCGCCTACCACAGGGTCAATGTTGGGATACGACGTTGATTCGCTTACTTCAGCCACGGTTGTGCCGGCATCATTTTTAAATGCAAGATACGCGCTGCCGGATTTAGAGGCATCGTTTTTGTTAATATAGCCATACAGTTCAACGATGTCACCGGCTTGTAGAGGCTCGTCAAGAGTAAGCTCCATATGGCAAGCATTGTCTGAGCCATCGGCATCATTAATATTAGCTTTTTTGCCATTAAGACAAATGGTGTAATTCCCGGCATTAGAATAATTTAAACGCGTGTCTTTTCCTTCTTTTTGGACCATCGTGCCGCCGGTCTCAACTACCGTACCGTCGGGAGAAGCCCACGAATAGACATCCGTCGCCATAGCCGACAGCGTAAAGGCCGCTGCTGCAAAAAGCGTTGTAAATCTTTTCATAGAAATTAGATTTATGGTTAATGATTAAGTTGTTAAATGTTCTGATGGCAAAAATACAAAATAAATTCAGTTGTAACAAGCAATTTACCGACAAACATTGCCCAACCTACACGGGATTTAATTTAGGCAGGTTCAACTGGCAATGCGACCATTTTGATGCGGTTGCCCCGGCAAAATCGCAAAATATTTGCGATTTTGGTAATTTTTTTATATCTTTGCCAAAGCCGCCTCTTCATTTG
>JAFLRW010000098.1 GCA_022511285.1 Duncaniella sp. | reverse complement strand
TGAGAGCATCAGATTGTTCCTGTCGGCAAACACGGCACCACCGCCGCTTTTACGCCTGAACACCTCTATGCTATGCTCGCGGCAGAAATCGGGGTTAATTTCCCTATGCAGCAGTTGATTGCGCCCGATTATAACGCTCGGAGCCACCTGCCATATCATAAAATATTCCTTGCCTGTGCCCTGCATAGCGAGCCACTCTTCCACTGCCAAATAGAAGGCGAGCGGACGCTTCGGCATATCAGGTATTAGGACAGGAATCATAAGGAGTTTTTTATTACGGCAAAAATAACTATTTTTGTTCTAATTTCAAAATAATTTTTAACACTTTTTGAGCGTTATCTCATCGTGGGAAAATTTCAGTTCAAAAGATTTGCCGTGATTGACGACCATTCGGCAATGAAAATAGGCACCGATGGAGTGTTGCTTGGCGCATGGACTCCCGTCAAGGGCTTTGACGTAGTGATCGACGCCGGATGCGGGTCGGGTCTCATCGCTTTGATGCTTGCGCAGCGCACAGAGGGCCTCGCCACTCGGATTATTGGTGTTGAGCTCGATTCCGGTGCAGCCGCTGATGCGCGTTCTAATGCTGCGACATCCCCTTGGGCCGAGCGAATAGAGATTCTGGAGGGGGATGTGTTGTCTATTCGTCGCCCGAAAGCTGACGCTTTGTTATTGGTGGCCAATCCTCCGTTTTTCAACGAACCGTTGCGTTCGCCCTCAGCCTCGCGGGCTCTTGCGCGCCACGGGTCGGATTTCTGCCCCTTGTCACTAATCGCGTTAGCCTCGCGTCTGTTTGCCTCAGAGGCTGACAGGCTTGCATTTATTGTCCCATCGACGCGCGACGATGAGATTGAGTTTTCGTTAAGTCTCAACCGCCTCAATGTTATTGAAAAATGCGCTGTCTGCACTCGTGCATCGCGTCAGCCGTCACGCACTATGTGGCTCGTAGGGTTTGCGCCTGCAGCTCCCGGCGTCACCTCTCTGTGTATTCGCGATGTCGATAATAACTACACCTCTGAGTATCTTTCGCTTACATCAACTTTTTATCTTGACCGCCCATGAACTTAGGATATCGTTATAATTACACCAAGCGTCTGTTCTATTTTCTTGTCATAACTTTTGTATGTCTGGTCTTGGCCGGATTAGTGGCCGGAATATTATTGAACCGCACAGGAGCCGATGCTGCCAGAATGTTGCGACTTGCCACCATTGCTCAGGATTTGATAGCTTTTGTGCTCCCGGCCATGGCCACATCGGTAATGGTGTCCGCCCTTCCGGCAACGATGCTCGGCATTGACAGGCCGATGCGCATATCGCAACTTCTGCTGGCTGTGGCGGTGATGATAGCCTCTATCCCTGCTATGAACGTAATCATTGAGTGGAATGCACATATTTCACTGCCGCGGTGGTGTGCTCCGGTCGAAGAGTGGATGCGAAATGCCGAAAATCGTGCGGCAGAGTCGGTGGCTTTGATGCTCAGCGGCAGCGGCTTGGGAGTCACGGTGGTGTCACTGCTCATAGTCGGAGTGCTGGCGGGGTTTAGCGAGGAATTGTTTTTCCGCGGCACATTGCAGCGCCTCATTGCCTCCGGACCGCTCGGCATCCACACATCAATATGGCTGACTGCTGTTATTTTCAGCATATTTCATTTCCAGTTTTTCGGATTTTTCCCCCGTGTGCTCCTCGGCGCTTGGTTTGGCTATCTGTTTTATTGGTCAGGCTCTTTATGGCTTGCTGTCATCGTTCACGCTTTCAATAATGCTATCTATGTCCTCTCCTATAAGTATCCCGTAGCCGCCATTGATTCCATTGGTGTCGGTGACTATGCTCTCTGCATCGGATCTGTGATAGTGACAGCCGTGCTCATCTCACGAATGGCTCGCAGACGTTAATGAATATTAAAATCCTTGACAACGGCTGCGTGAGGTTGTAAATTTGCTCTAATTTTCATTATTATGGCCAAAAAGTTGCACTTTCGCCTCCCGCTTCTCAGCACACGCGCAACGGCAATAATGTCGGTGGCTCTTGTGTTGCTGATTCTTGGACTTGCCGCTACAGTAGGGAGTGTTACTCACCGCATCACAAATTCTGTGCGCGAGAACATGGGTTTTGTGTTGATTCTTGATGAAGGCACCACCGCTTCGGAGATTGAGTCTATTACCACCCGCCTTAAATCCACTCAGGGGGTTAAAGAGGTGGTCTACACTTCGCCTGAGGTAATCCTTGACAGATGGCAGAACCTGGTGGGAGACGATGAGGATATTATGCAGTTGGCCGGCATCAACCCTTTTCTGCCCGAGCTTGAAGTAAAGGTGTTGCCGCCCTACGCCCACTCAGATTCCATTCATCTCTTAAGTTCCCCCTTCGGCTTGCTCCCTCAGGTGAGTGATGTGAGAGTGTCCACCGAACTCATTGATAAGGTGGGAAATACGCTCCATTCTGTTTCTTTGACGCTAATCATCATCGCCGTGGCGCTTTTAGCTGTGTCGTTTGTTTTGATTTTCAACACCGTGCGTCTTACAGTCTATTCACGTCGCTTTCTTATTAACACTATGCAGCTCGTTGGAGCCACTCCGGGCTTTATTCGCAGGCCGTTTTTGCTTGAAAACTTGCTCAACGGCCTGATTGCATCAGTTATAGCCTGTGTAGGGCTCGGCCTGATTCTCGGAGGCACTTCACGTTTCGACCCCTCGATAGGCGATGCTGTGATGGTTATGGACACAGCTTTGATTATGGCGGCAATGGTGGTGGTGGGCATCATTATTTGCCTTGCAGCTTCTTTGGTGGCATGCAATAGATACCTTTCGCTCTCCTACGATCAGCTCTTTAAATAATAGATTATCTACTCACATTTTCTCATATGGCAATTAAACGTACTAAACCATCGTCTGACACAGACCGCCTCATCCGCGAGGATAAAGAACAAATGCCTCTCCTTCCTGCCAATTTTCGCCTTATGGCCATTGCGGGTGCAATGATTGTTGTAGGCTTTCTTCTTATGCTGGGCGGTGCCACAGGATGGGAGACTTTTAATCCGGATATTTTTTCAGCACGCCGCATCATCGTAGGTCCGGCCATATCGCTGCTGGGATTTGTATTCATGGGATATGCAATAATGTATAAAGGGAAAAATAAATAGTGATGAGTTGGTTAGATGCCTTAATTCTCGGCATAGTTCAGGGTTTGGCCGAGTATCTGCCCGTTAGCTCAAGCGGACATCTTGAGATATTTCGCGAAATCCTTGGCCTTGACCTCTCCGGTGCCGATGCTTTAGAGTTTGATGTGGCTCTACACGTTGCCACGGTGCTCTCCACCATAGTTGTGCTTTGGCGTGAGTTCGTGCCCTTGTGTAAGTCATTTTTTACTTTTGCACGCGATGATAAGTTCTTCTATGTGTGCAAAATCCTTCTCTCCTGCATTCCTGTGGCAGTAGTAGGATTGTGTTTTAAGGATGTGGTTGAGAGTTTCTTCGGAGGTTCGCTCACCACCGTAGGTGTATGCCTGCTCGTTACAGCATCTCTTCTTGCCTTTGCTGATTTTTTCCGCAATCCTTCGCGCGAAAGTCGTTATAACTCCGCCGGCCACGATATAACCTGGCTTGACGCTCTTATTATCGGATGCGCCCAGGCTGTGGCTGTATTGCCTGGTCTCAGCCGCTCGGGTACTACGATTGCCACCGGTTTGCTTCTTGGCGACAAGCGTGACCGTATTGCACAGTTCTCGTTTTTTATGGTGGTAATTCCCATCCTCGGCGAGGCTCTGCTCGGTGTCAAAGATATTTTGGCCGGTGAAGGTATGGGGCAGAGCATCGGGGTGCTCCCCTTGGCTATAGGGTTTATTGCATCATTTGTGGTGGGTTGTATCGCCTGCAAGTGGATGATTAGTCTGGTCAAAAAAGGGAAACTCATTTGGTTTGCTCTCTACTGCCTGGCTGTCGGTATGCTTTGTATCCTTTGGTAACCGATAGATATGGCGTTTGATTTTATTGCCGGAGAGACTCTGTGGATTGATAAGCCGCTCGAATGGACCTCATTTGATGTGGTGAAGCGTCTGCGCAGTGTCATACAGCATCGCCTGCATATACGAAAGCTCAAGGTGGGCCATGCCGGAACGCTTGATCCTCTTGCCACAGGAGTGATGATTGTGGTCACTGGTCGTTCCACTAAGCTCATTGAACAGCTCCAGGCTGGCGTCAAAGAGTATGTTGCCACGTTGCAGCTTGGTGCTACAACCCCGTCATTCGACCTTGAGACTGAGATTGATGCCTATTTCCCCACCGACCACATCACAGGGGAGATGATTGAACAGGTGCTTACTCGTTTCAGAGGTCGCATCGAGCAGGTGCCCCCGGCCTTTTCTGCTTGCAAGGTTGACGGACACAGGGCTTACACTATGGCGCGCAAAGGACGCGACGTGGAGCTGAAGCCCAAAGAGCTCGTGATTGACGAAATAGAGATTGTCGATTTCTGTCAGCAGGAGATGTCGTTGACCTTGCGTATAGTTTGCAGTAAAGGCACCTATATCCGTGCTCTCGCTCGCGATATCGGCGAGGCTCTCAGCTCAGGAGCCCACCTCACAGCTTTGAGAAGAACTCGAGTGGGTGATATCTCCATTGACGATTGCCTGAGTGTGGACCGTGCAGTGGAAATCATTCGCAATGCCGATGTAGTTATGCCTGAAATTGAATAAAAATCACTCATACACACCATATATTTATTAATGAAACTCTCACAATTCAAATTCAAGCTCCCCGAGGAGCTCATTGCACAGCATCCGGCCGAGGAGCGTGATGACGCTCGCCTTATGGTGGTCAACCGCAAGACCGGCTCCATTGAGAACCATGAGTTTAAGGAGGTGATTAACTTTTTTGACGATGGCGACCTCTTTGTCTACAACGATTCGCTCGTATTCCCCGCCCTCCTTTATGGCAACAAGGAGAAAACCGGTGCCAAGATTGAAGTCTTCCTGCTGCGCGAGCTTAGTGCCGAAGGCAAGCTGTGGGATGTGCTTGTAGAGCCGGCTCGTAAAATTCGTATTGGCAATAAGCTTTATTTCGGCGAGGATGAATCTATGGTGGCGGAGGTGATTGACAATACCACGTCTCGCGGTAGAACTCTCCGTTTCCTATATGATGGTCCCCACGATGAGTTTAAGGCTGATCTTTTCAAATTAGGTTCAACTCCTTTACCTTTCTATATCAAGCGGGAGTCAACACCTGAGGATGCCGAGCGCTATCAGACTATCTACGCTAAGCGTGAGG
Source organism: Duncaniella sp. (assembly GCA_022511285.1). GTDB lineage: Bacteria > Bacteroidota > Bacteroidia > Bacteroidales > Muribaculaceae > Duncaniella. The sequence continues at coordinate 1,610 of JAFLRW010000098.1, read as the reverse complement.
GAGCTGTGGTGGCTTCCGGTGTGGGGCTCCATTTCTCTCGCGAGCTCTTGAAACGTCTCGAAATCAAGGGTGTCGGCCAGGAATTTATCACCATCCATAGTGGCTTGGGCAACTATCGCGAGATTGACGTCGAGGACTTGACTAAACATCGTATGGACTCTGAGGAGATGGTGGCATCTGAAGAACTTGTCAGCAATGTCAACGCCACAAAGGATGCCGGCCATAAGGTGGTGGCTGTGGGCACTTCGGTGCTTCGTGCCATTGCAAGTGCTGTCAGCATGGGTGGTCATATGAAGACCTACACCGGATGGACCAACAAATTCATATTCCCTCCCTACGACTTTACTGTCACAAACGCTCTGCTCACCAATTTCCATCTCCCTTATTCAACTATGCTTATGATGGTGTCGGCATTTGGCGGTTACGATTTGATTATGGAGGCCTACAAAAAGGCGGTTAAAGAGGAGTATAAATTTGGTGTCTACGGCGACTCGATGCTTATAATCTGAGAGTTTGGCACGATTTTTGACAATAGCTCATCAAGGCGAGGCTGTCTTTCGTGAAAAGATGAGTCGTTTCCTTGCCTTTGCGATTCCGGTCACATCACCTGAGGAAGCTCGAGCGGCGGTGGCGCTTTATTCCAATGAGTATCACGATGCTCGCCACGTGTGTTGGGCTTATATGGTGGGAGCCGATAGGCTCACATTTCTGTCGTCAGATAATGGAGAGCCTTCCGGAACGGCAGGGAAGCCTATCCTCGGGCAGATCAATTCTTTAGGGCTGACGGATGTTGCTGTGATTGTGGTGAGATACTTCGGCGGCATCAAGCTTGGCACCTCCGGGTTGATTGCGGCTTATCGCGAAGCTGCGCGGTTGGCTCTTGAGGATGCCGGCTCTGTTGAGGGACGGGAGATGACATCGCTGTCATTCACATTTCCATATCTCGCTATGAATCCTGTGATGACGCTTGTCAAGTATTACTCCGGTTCTGACCCCGTAACGATTGCTAATCAATCGTTTGACAATACTTGCTCTTTGACATTGTCTCTCCCTCTCGATATGCTGCCTGAAATTTCGGCAAGGATAGCTGCCATTTCAGGCATTTCGCTGCAAGAACCTTAATGCTTGGTTTTATGTTATAATAACACAGATCATAAAGATTATCATCTATTCATCTCAATTTATGACCACAAATTCTCGTGATATACTTCCTCTCATAATCGATGGCATTCGCGAACGCAAAGGCCGCAAAATCACTGTAGTTGACCTAAGCGACATTGAAAGCGCTGCCGCTCAGCGATTTGTGATTTGTGAGGGCACATCCTCACAGCACGTGGCTGCTGTGGCCGATTCTGTCCGTGAGTTCCTCCTTGAGAATGCTCGCATCAAGCCGTTCAATTACGATGGCTATACTAATGCGCAGTGGATTGTTATTGACTATGGCGACACTCTTGTCCACGTATTCCTTCCCGAAACGCGTTCCCTCTACGACCTCGAAGGCCTTTGGAACGATGCAGTTATTTCTGACATCCCCGACCTTGATTAAAACCACTATTTCATCTCACACCCCTTATGGCAAACAATCAAAAGCCGCAAAATAACAAAAAAGG
>JAFLRW010000097.1 GCA_022511285.1 Duncaniella sp. | reverse complement strand
GGCCCCTATCGCCTTAAGAAAAACTGTCAGCCACGACATCGAAACCTTAGCCTCGGCTATCCGCACCACGGCGCTATGCCACGGCTCTACCGCCGTAAGCCCACACATCCATACCAAACAGACCGTAAAAAGCATCGCCCCGACGAAATTGCCACAATAGACCAACACCCAATTGCGCAGCGTCACCCCCAACCCGTGCTCTCCACGTGCCCACGAAGTGATGAGCACTGCATTGTTCCCCGTAAAAAGCTCGGCCCCCAAAACCACAACCAATATCAGACCTATCGGAAACGCCACTCCGCTCAGCAATCGTTGCAGTCCGGGATTCCCGCCCGTAAGCGCCGGGAATCCAAACCCAAGCACCACTGACAGCATTCCGCCCAATGCTATAAACGCCCCCGCCTGCATAGCCGACACTATCAGACGCGGAGTTGAACCTCTTGTCAGACGCGCCTTTGAGGCTCCGGCAGCTGAAGCCACTTCTATGATTTCGGCAGGTGTTCTCATATCTTCTACTCTGTATTTTCCGGTGTGACAATATATGGCGACGTAAAGGGATCAAAGCGCCCCTCATTGAGCATCCGATAGATGCGCAGACATGCCCAAGCATCTATCGACGCATAAACCATCTGTTGCGGCGTCAGTTGCGCGGCCTCCCAATTCGTGAGCCGCTGGCTCTTAGATATGCGCTCGCCAAACAATATGGCATAAATCTTCTGTAGCGACGCATCAGATATGTGATATTTCTTCACCACATCCTGAAGGTCAACAAAACCTCCGGGAGTGAAGGGCGACACCTTATGCAACACATGAAAGTCATCCTTCAACGACAACCCAATCTTTACCACATCCTCACACTCCAAAAAGGCTTTAATCTCCTCTCTAAAACCGATTTTATTCAGGCGAAATAGAAACGACTGTTCCTCGGTTGCCACCTGTATAAGCGACACCTTATTCGTCATTCCCTTACGGAAATTGGGCTTTGTCTCAGTGTCAAATCCCACCATCGGTTGCTTGCGAAGATAAGACACAGCCGCCGACACATCGCCGGGGCGTTCTATCAATGTAATCGCACCGTCAAACCCCACAGTTGGCATCTTTGCCACCTGCTCCTTGGAGATAGATATTTCTATTGCCCGATTTTTCATAACCGTTTCAGACTGCAAAGTTACGAAATAACCCACCACTATCCAACTCTCCACACTCAAACAGCCTGTTTTATGGTGTCTGCGGATGTTAGGATTACCCCGTTCCACCCTCCAATCAGGCGTGGAGTCAGGATGATTCTGACTTGCGGAAGGCCGTAGGGGTGAGCGAATAGACTGACTTGAAGCATTTGCCGAAATAGTTGAGGTCGGCAAATCCGCAATCAAAAGCAATCTCCTTGACCGAGAGCTGAGTAGTGGACAGGAGTGTGGCTGCGTGGCTCAGCCTTGCATGCTTGAGGAAGTCGGCGGGCGACACGCCGGTGATGGAACGCATCTTGCGTGAGAGACCGCTGCGGCTCACCATCGCCGCATCGGCCATGCCGTCGACCCCGGCATCCGGATCGGAGAGATGTGAATTCACATACTCTACTATCTTATCCATGAACTGCCTGTCGGCTTCGGTGAGTTCCGGCTCCATCCGAGGGGTTGATTCTGCCGCCGGGAGAGCCTCGTCAGGGTTCTCTCCGCCCGGCGTTTCGGCCGGAGCGGGAGACATGCCGTTGGCAAGGAGGTTCATATAAGCTTCAAGGGTCTCTTTCTGCTTTCGCTTGATATTGCGGACGTAGAGAGCGAGCCGTATGCCGAAAACCACGGCGGCAATAATCAACAGGGCGAATAGAAGCCTGGCGGTGATGGTCTCGTGCCATTTGGGTTTCACTATCAGTTCTATCTGCGCCACCGAGCTTTGGCGCGCTCCGCTTATGTCAACCGCCCTTATCTCGACTGTAAACGTCCCGGGGTCAAGGTCGAGAATCGTGACCGACCGCTCGCTGCCAAGGCGGGACCATTCGCCGCCGTCAACGCGCGATTCATAGACTATCTCATCGCGACCGCTATGGACCAGGGCTGAAAATCTGAGCGTGAGGTTGCGTTCATCCTTGCCTAGCACGATTTGACGCGATGAGGGCGGGAGGAGAGAGTCGGGGCGGTTCTCGATTGACACTGATGTAAAGACGGGACGCAAAGGTCGGGCCTGGCTGCCGTCTCTTTCGAGGCGACTCACCCTCAAGCCGTCCTCTAAAGCAAACACCCACCTGCCGTCCGTCAGACGGAGCGGACGGGTCTCTCTGAATCGCGCACTGCCATGCCAGAATGTCGGGCCGAACACTCGGGTGTTCCCCTCGCGGTCAAACGTATAGACGAGATTATGGCTCACTACAAGCGTCTCATCGGCGTTGTCGGTGAGCGAAAGCGCCACCTCCGAAGGCGTGGAGGGGCGGAGAGGCAATTGCATAAAGCGATAACCCCGGCCTACGCCGTCGGGGATACCGACATTGACGGCATCGCTTTCAGTGGCCACAAGCAACCGTCCGTCCGGAGCCGCCAGGACATCCATCACGGCTATGCAGCCCAACGATTCGGAGTCGCCGGGCTGGGTGGCATAAAGTCTGGTGGAGGATGGCTCGGCGATATCGATACTCAGCAGACCGCCGGTCGAAGCTGCAAGCATCACCGTGTCACCTAAGGAAATAAGCCGGCGGCAGGCGTTTGATGCCGCGGGGAAACCTGAATTGTCGACAAGGCTGCTCACACGGGGTCTGTCGCCGAATGGCTCCTCTATGATTTTGACGCCGGAGCCGAGGGTGGCCACCCAAAGACGGCCCTTGGAATCGAGCCGGACATCATAGACGCTGCCGGCATTGATTTTCAACACGTCGTAGCCGCTCCCCGAGGGAGTAAGCCTAAAAAGCCCGTCGGGCTTTGAGCCTAACCACACAATGCCTCCGGGGGTCTCTTGAATACAATAGACGGGACTGCCGAACGACTTGAACTCCCGGCTGACCGACCCGTCGGGGGCGAGATAGCCCACGATGTCGAGGGATGGCGACAGCAGTTTCACCGTCCGGAGATTGCGGTCAGCGGTCCAGATACGTCCGCGAGAGTCTGAAGCGAGAGCGATTACTGTCTCCGACTCTGCTTCCTTGACGCTCTGGAAAGGAAGCCGGCCCAAAGTGAGGCAGTGGGCTCCTTTGTTGCTGACAAACCACACGTTGCCCTCGCTGTCGGTGGTGCAATAACGGGCGCTTCCGTCGGCGAGCTTCAGGTCGGCGAGCACTCTGAGGGGCGCGCCGAGGGTATCGGCACACACCACCGCACCATCTTTTGTGAGAGCCCAAAGCGTCCCGTCGGCATCCCGTCGGGAATACGCCAGATTTGGAAAACCGGGAAGGCTTTCGAAAGCCCGGCGGCCGAGAGATCGCGGCTTACCGGAGGGACTTTCCGACACTACACCGGCAGCCGAGAAGTTTTTTTCAGGGATTACGATATAATTTCCGTCGCCGCAGTCTATCACCAAGTCATCGTCCTCGGTCTGCCACCAGCGCGTCACCTCAAATTCCCGCCCTATCATCCGCTCTATTTGAGTATGGACGTCGGCGAAACGATAGGTGCGGGTGTCGAGACTCACAATCTTTTCGTCGATTCTGCACCAGATATTGCCATCGCTCGAGAGCTTGATATCGCGAAAGCGGCTCGAATAGCGGCGCACTTCATCATCCACCCCGGGGCGCAGCGCGGCAAATTCGTGTCCGTCGAAGCGGTTTATGCCATTCCAGGTAGCAAACCACATCATTCCGTCTGCATCTTCTACGATTTGCTTTACCAGATGTTGCGAAAGGCCGTCGTTCTCGTCGTAAGTGACGATGTCGCAAAAAGGCTCGAAGACAGCGGCCCGTGACGCCGCTGCCACACATATTATTAATGCCAGTATTTGAATTCGGTGTTTCATAGCGTTGATTTGCGTGAACTTCGCTCCGGAGGGTAAAAATGAGGATATCCACACTTCTCACCGCTAAATTACGGTTTTTCCTTTAAAATACCGCTCATTTGAGCCGATTTTACCATGAATTTGGCGAATTTTACCCTTCCACCACAGTTTTAAGCTCTAATTTTGCAACCGTATAAATCCCGCTTAACCCCATCCTTGCGGACAATTGAAATCAATAATCTACGACTAATAAAAAAAGTATCATGAAAAGATTTTTTAACCTTGCCCTTGGTGCGGCGCTGAGCCTTTCGCTCTCAATGCCGGCGGATGCCGCAAAAAAGGTCCACACCATAGGCGACAGTACCATGGCCAATTATGACGAGAACGCCACCGTGACTCGCGGCTGGTGTCAGTATCTCCAGCAGTTCCTCACGGGCATCGAGGTCAACAACCGTGGCAAGAACGGAGCTTCAAGCAAGAGCTTTTATCTCGAGGCCGGCTATTGGAACACCGTAAAGACCCAGATGCAGGCCGGCGACTATCTGCTCATCCAGTTTGCCCACAATGATGAAAAGACACAGGGTATGGACGGCGACGAGGTGAAGGCTTATTATAATTCGGTGGGCAACACCACCGAGGCCAATGCCACCGACTATCGCGGCACAAACCCCTCCACTACATATAAGGATTATCTACGCAAGTATGTCGACGAGGCTAAGGCTCTCGGCGTGAACCCCGTGCTTGTAGGCCCTGTGTGCCGCATGTACTTTTCAGGCAACACCATCCGCCGCAGCGGTCGCCACGACCTTGGCGACAGCTACTCAATGGTGACCTCTACCGGCATCCTCACCAATCAGTCAGTCCCCGCCACTGACCATACTATGGACTATGTGCAGAGCATGAAAGACGTAGCCGCCGAGAAGGGCGTACCATTCGTCGACCTTACCACAGCTACGGCCGACCTCTTCTTGAGCTACGGCGATGCCGACTGCCACGCGCTCCTCAGCGATGGTGCTGGCTCCACCCACCTCAACACCACCGGCGCCGCTCTCATTGCTCGTCGCTTCGTGCAGATAGCTTCTGAGGCCGGTGTGATGGCCGAGTATGCCTCGTTGACATCCGACCTCTCCGTCAATCCTGCCAATGGCGACATGGGCAAGGGGTATGTAGGGCAGGCTCTCACCAAGGAGTTTCTTGTGTCGGCGTTCAGCATCACTCCTGCTTCCGGCACAGTCGTTGTTGAGGCTTCACAAGGTGTTGACCTCTCTACCGACGGCGGCACCACCTGGGCTCAGACCGCATCGCTCTCTTATGACGGCGCCACTCTCATTGGCAAGTTCCTTGCACGGATGACCATCGCTGCCCCCGGCGAAAACAAAGGCTCACTTACCATTAAAGCCGGCAGCCTCAGCAAGAGTGTCGACATCACCGCCACAGGCGTAGAACTGGCCGGCGGCGTGGAGGTGGAGGCTTACTGGCGACTTGAAAACGACGACAACTGCACCCTCACCGGCCCCGGCCAGGTGATACCCGAATCGTGGCACGGCATGTATGTGCAGCGATATGCCAACCCTAATGCCAATACCATCTGGCCGGATTGGACTGGGTTTGATGCCACTCGCAAGACACAGCGCAACGTGATTGAGGGCGATGTGTGGCCCGACGGGGAGATTGATGAGGTCTCTACACGCTACATTGAGTTCGGTCTTTCCGCCATTGAGGGCACCGAAATAAACATCGACGAGATTAGCTGTTTTCTCTGCGGCTGCGGCGGCAACGGCATGTGTGTCAACGTATGGTATTCCGTAAACGCCGACTTCTCCGATGCCAAACAGATGTATCACTACGAGAAACTTCCTGCCAACAACATGCAGTATGTCACCGACACCCCCGTGCTCACCATCCCTGCCGGCGAGAGCCTTCGCCTGCGCTTCTACCCTTGGTATAACGGCTCTGCGTCGGGCAAGACTTTATGCCTCTCCGATATAAAGATTCATGGTTATGCAACTCAGACCGGCGACGACAGCTCGCTGACATCTGTCGCCGCCTCTGAGGTTGTGGCTAAGGAGTATTTTGACCTCCGCGGCATCCGTGTGAACAATCCCGAGTCCGGGCTCTATATAGTCCGCTCTACAAATGCCGACGGCTCCGTCTGCCACTCAAAAATTATTCTCTGAACAATCAACCTTAAATCATATATAGATAATGTATAAGAAAAGTATCTCCCTTTTAGCTGCGGCTATGCTTGCATCGGCCGCTGCTATGGCGCAAGAGGTCACCTCTCTTGCCGAATGGACATTCCAGAATGTCCACGATGCGGAGGAGACGGCCGAAGGCACCATCTACACCCCGACCGAGACTCCTTACGATGACAACACCACCGTCACCGGTTGGTTTAACACCATCACTCCTCTCGTGCTCCCCGACCAATACACTGGCGAGCAGAAGAATTATGTGATAACCGGCTACAGCGAGAGCCGCTACTGGCAGTTCTGCACCGGCTATCAGACCCGCGTGTTCCGCATCGAAAACACCGTGTCAAATGAGACCGTCACCGACTACTCCGACCCTGCTCAGCACAAGGTATATTATGAGGTAGACTTCTCCACCAAGGGCTACAAGGGCATTTCGCTCGAACTTGCCATTGCCCCGGGAAATAACGTCCAGACCCCTGTGCAGGCAGTGGTATCAACCGACGGCGGCGCCACTTGGGCCGGGGCCGGCACTATCAACACCTCTTCTACATGGTACACCTACGAAACCGCTACTCTCACCATCTCTGCCAACAATAAGGAGAGCGTGAAGGTGCGTCTGCTCCCCACCGTAGGCACCACTAACTGGAATCTATCGTTCATCAAAATCTTTGCCGCCGAATAGGTGGAGACTGGCTCTTTTGACGCACCCGGCACCACCGCCACTTGGCCGCTCGACAAAGGCACTGACAATGACATAACCGCCACTTCTTCTGTGGAGGGCATTTTCTCGGGGG
>JAFLRW010000096.1:6786-7025 GCA_022511285.1 Duncaniella sp. | reverse complement strand
AATACGCTCAGCCTTAATCATAGCCGGAAGAGCCACGGGGACATCCGACAAGACAGTCTTATTACCCCCCTTCTCCTTCAGTTTGAGTTCCTCCCAATTTCGGAGCACATCGTCAGTGCCGCTGACCTCTGTTGTTCCAAACACGTGAGGATGACGATAAATCAGTTTTGTATTGAGGGCATCACACACATCAGCAATGTCAAATACCCCCTTCTCCTCACCTATCTTTGCATAGAAGA
>JAFLRW010000096.1:0-6776 GCA_022511285.1 Duncaniella sp. | reverse complement strand
GCCGTGTCGGCATCAACATTGCCGTAAACGTGTGGATGGCGGTAGATGAGTTTAGTGGTAAGGGCATCGCAAACCGAAACTATATCGAAATCGCCCTTTTCCTCGCCGATTTTGGAGTAAAAAAGCACGTGGAGCAGCACATCGCCAAGTTCCTTGCGGATATTGGCGTTATCCTCCTTGATAAGCGCATCGCAAAGTTCATAGACCTCCTCAATGGTATTGGGACGAAGCGACTCGTTGGTCTGTTTGGCATCCCAGGGGCACTTTACCCTCAAAATATCGAGAGTGTCAATGACACGGCCCAAAGCCTCAATCTTCTCGCTACGGGTGTGCATGGTCATTTCACGGGAATTTTCTCAACACGGCGCTGATGGCGGCCACCTTCAAAATCAGTGGATAAAAAAGCCTCCAAGATGGCAATGGCGGTGACCGGATCAATAAATCTGGCCGGAAGCACAAGCGCATTGGCATCATTGTGCCGGCGGGCAAGCTGCGACAGTTCCACATTCCAGCAGTGAGCCGCACGCACACCTTGATGCTTGTTCATTGTCATACCGATACCATTACCCGAACCGCAGATGGCTATAGCGGGATAGCACTCACCTCTCTCCAATGCCTCAGCACAAGGATGGGCATAGTCGGCATAATCACAACTCTCGGCACTGCCACAGCCGAAATCGCGTAATTCCACCCCGTGGGCCTCGAGATACCCCTCAAGGATATTTTTTAGCTCATAGCCTGCGTGGTCGCAACAGAAACCCACCGGAATTCCGGGTTTAAGTGTTGAAAAATCCATTTTTATTGCTTAATTTTAATTGTCTTTGTCGTATTTGTGGTGTTAATATTCATCGTCGGATAGTGTGCGGTTGACTATGGCATTGAGCGGACGCATCACATTGACGAGCATTTGACTCCATCCGGACTCAAACTCGTCGCGCACACCATTGACAGCTGCGGCAAGCAGGTCCTCGCTAAAAGCCCCTTTGACAGACTCTGTAAAGTTATAGAAGGTTTGAAACAGATCACAAAGCCCCTCGGCCAGACTGGCCCTAATCGGAGTGTCGGAATATTTCATCTCGGATTCAAACACCTCAAGATACACATCGTCAGGGCCGAACAGATTTTCGAGTTTGAAGCGCAACGACTCATAATAATCCTCTTCAAGATAATTGTCAAGGCCTTGATCTTCGCTCTCCTCGACAGTCACCATACGGTCAAGGTCAGTGGCTGCAATATAGATGCGCGGGAGCAGACGCACCATAGCGCGGACAAACTCTGTGGCATCCGCTTCATCAACCCCCTCTATCTCCGCGCAGTATTCGCGGCAGAGGGCGATCAGACTCAGTGTATTAGGCTTTATATCCATACAGATTATTGGTTTTTATGTAATCATACACCCCGACCGGAAGAAAATATCTCATATCCCTGCCACGGGCAATGCCTTGACGGATAAATGTGCTCGATATATCTGTGACCGGAGCCTTGACAATCTCCACGCGGTCATCATAGACAGTGCCGAGCGGATAGCCGGGACGGGGATACACCATCACCCCATAATCATCGAGAATCTCCTCTGAGTCCTTCCACTGCGAGAATATTTTCCAGTTGTCGCTGCCTATGATAAGTTTAAACGTGTGGCGCTGGTATTTCTTGCTGAGATAGCGCAATGTGTTGATGGTGTATGACGGGCGAGGCATTGACAGCTCTATATCATTTACGACCAGGCCCTTGGCATCGCCAATAGCGATATCCAACATTTGCAGACGGCGAATATCGGGAATAAGGTCGGCGGTGTCTACTTTCAGGGGATTTAGGGGCGAAAGCATTAGCCACACCTCATCAAAACCCACATACTGCTGCATATAGCTTGCCAACATCAGATGCCCTATGTGGATCGGATTAAACGAGCCCCCAAGCAGACCGATTCTCATATTGTCTTTTATTTTCGACTGATAAACTTCTTGATGATTTGCTCCACCTCCCGCACAGCCTGCGCAAGATCATCATTGATCACTGTATGGTCAAACTGAGGAGCAAACGAGAGCTCATATTGCGCACGACCCACACGCTGGTCAATCTGCTCGGCGCTCTCTGTGCCTCGGCCTTCGAGCCGTGCGCGCAATGCTTCGACACAGGGCGGCGCAATGAAGATGCTGACGGCATCAGAGCCATACAATTCCTTGACTCTGACTCCGCCCTTGACGTCGACATCCAGGACCACGTTGTGACCGGCATCAGTGATGCGGCTCACTTCGCGCCGCAGAGTGCCATAATAACGACCGGGATACACCTCCTCATATTCCACAAACTCGCCTGCCGCTATCGAATCTTGAAACTCTGCGTCCGTGAGAAAATAATAGTTGACACCGTGACGCTCTCCCTGTCGCGGCGAGCGATTGGTGGCAGAGACAGAGAACTGCATATCAATCTCACCGCGGTCAAGCAGCGAGTTAATGATAGTCGACTTGCCACATCCGGATGGTGCCGAAATAATAATTATCCTACCTGTCTCCATCGCTTTTATATGAAGGTCCATACACAGTGAGGTCACAGCACATTGAGCACCTGCTCCTTAATCTGCTCCAGTTCATCTTTCATCATCACCACAATGCGTTGCATCTCGGAGTGATTGCTTTTAGAGCCGAGGGTGTTAATCTCACGCCCCATCTCCTGAGCTATAAAGCCCAGTTTCTTTCCCTGAGCCTCACCTTCCGCTCCCATTGTCTGGATGAAATATTCAAGATGCTGGGCCAAGCGTTGCTTCTCTTCATTAACATCAAGCTTTTCGATATAAAAGAAGAGCTCCTGTTCAATGCGCGATTTGTCAAAATCAATATTTGCGGCGAGGTTGGCCAACCCCTCCTCCATTCGAGCACGAATCCGCTCAATCCTTTCCCCCTCATAGCGGGGCACTTCGGCCAAGCGCTCTGCAATGTTTTTCACTCTGGCGGCAAAGAACCCTTCAAGCTTTTCCCCTTCGACTCTTCGATGAGCCTTCAGTGCCGTGAGAGCCTCATCAAGCGCGCACATTGTCGCCCGGGCCTCGGCATCATCCGTTTCAGGGGCCTGCTCGCTCTTCATCGAATCGGGAAATCGCAACAGAAGAGCGTACCAATCAGCGGGTTCGGGCAGAGAGAGCGCGTCGCGCATCTCTTTAATGCGCTCGGCATATTGTCGTATAGCCGGAATATTCAGCACTTGCTGCGCTTCCCCGGCAATAACATCCACACTCACAGTCACATCAATCTTGCCACGCAGCAAGGATGCTGCCACACGTTGCCTCAAGTCAAGCTCCACACCGCGCAGGGCCAACGGTATTCTTACCGAAATATCAGCCTGCTTGGAATTAAGGGATTTTACTTCAACTGTGATTTTCTTGCCGGGAAGCTCTGCCACGCCCTTCCCGAATCCGGTCATTGAATACAACATAGGTGATATTTAAAACTCAGATTGGTTTCAGATTGGTTATATGCTACAAAAGTACTCAAAAAACAAAAAATCTCCAAGGCCTTAACAAAAATCTCCGAATCAAGCACACCCCCCAAGCCGCTTCAGAGCGTAAAGTTATTTCCACTTCACGCCATTGGAGAGTGATGAGCGTTTGTCGTATTTAAGGTCGGAGAGGAGTGATGATTTGACTGATATATGGAAATTATAGCTCTTATACGGGCCTACCGGCACGAAACTGGCTCGCATAGTGAAGCAGTGCATATCGCGCGAGATATTACAGTTCATATAGGCCAGTTTGTGGGTGTCAAAGTTATATGATGCTGAAAATCCTATATTCCAATTGGCCGTAGGACGCATATTGCCCGTAAATGACAGGTTTTGAGTGATTTTCCCTTTATATTCGAGTTTCTTGTAGTCAAAAGCCCCGTAACCATAATTGACGGAATAGTTCAATGTCAAATTCCAAGGCACTGACCAGTCCATATATCCGTCAGGGCCTATCTGTATGCCTTTCTTTTTTGAGGACGACGAGGAGGATGATGACGGGGATGACGCCGTCTGTGCCGACGATGATGATGACTGCGAGGCGTTGTCTTTGCCATCCTTGTCCTTCTTCTTTCCGATGCCAAAAAGTTTCTTAAACGTATCAGCATTAAGCGTGTAGCTGAACGACGTGCCCGTGCTCGAGAGCTTTCCCCAGCCCTTGCCGTGGGTTAGACGCAGTTTGTTGATACGCACAGGATTGCCCGAGGCATTAAGTCCATACATGTACACATCCCACGTGGCCGAGAGATTGAGATTGAAGTTCTTGACCAGGCGGAGCATTATCGAGGTGTTCAGGTTAGACCATCGCATGGAGTCGGCCGCAAAGTTGTAGCTCTGATTGAGGGAAAAGTTCTCTATGAGCGACACTTTCCGCTCTCCTATGGAGTCATTGTCATTGCGCACCTTCATCTCCACATTATTTGAAAGCGAGAAGCTAAGGGCTCCTGTCTTTCCCGAGCCCGGAGTGCCGAATAGCGAGTTGGGGAACATTGAATACTGTCGCTGTTGCAGTTGGCCGCGGGCATCGGTGTAAGTATATGTGCCGTAATATCCAAAAAACGGCGACGAGAAGTCAGGGGCGCCGGAGAATGATATGTTGGGCGTAGCCACCCAGCGTATCATCTTCACCTTGTCGCCAAGAAACGGCAGCGGCTTGAAAAAACCGTAGACCTTGGTTGATGCCCCGACGGAGGCCGAGAAGTCCCACACGTTGTAGAAGCTGTATGTAGTATCCATCACCTCTGCCGAGGCATTGGGGTCCCATTGGCGCCGTATCTTGCGTGTGTACATACGGTCGGTGAAACTGAGCGAGGGAGTGACGTTGATATACTTCATCACATTGAACGTAGCCGATATGGGCACATAGTGCTTCATGCCGTTGCGCCAGTCCTTGATGAGGCTTTTCTTAAAAAACTCGTCCTGCTTGGCTGTGAGGGAGTTGTTAAATTGTCCCGAATAAGAGAGTTTGATTTTCTCATACCATTTTTCAGCTCCTACGGCGCGTTTGCGCTTGAAGGGATAGACCTGTGACAGGCTCACAGTGACGTTGGGAAACGACACGGCGAGCGTGGAATCCTGCGAGCGTTGTGAGATATTGGCATTGGTGGAGATGCTCCACTTCGAATTGGGGACACGATAGGTGAGGTTGACCGTCGAACTCTTCGTGTTTTCCGTAAAGGAGTTGGAGTAGTATGACCCGAGGTCGTTGCGCGAGTAGCCCGAAGTGGTGAAATTTACCGAAGCCGAAAAGTTGAGATTAGGATTGGCCTTGGCATCCTGCTGGTGGCTCCACAACACCTGGAAGTTAGTGGATTTCTGATAATCAGGCATCCCCTTGTCGCCGGTGATTGTCTTCAGATACGACATATTGAACGAACCGGAGAATTTATACCGTTTCAAGTAGGATGACTGCGCCCTCAAGCCCCACGAACCGAGAGTGTAGAGTTCGCCGGTCAGAGCAAGGTCAATATTGTCGTTGATGGCAAAATAATATCCGCCGTTGCTCAGATAGTAACCGCGGTTATAATCGTCGCCAAACGATGGGAAAATGATGCCCGACGAGTATTTGTCAGAGAAAGGGAAGTAGCCGAACGGCACAGCCAACGGCAGCGGCAAACCGGCCAACACCATATAGCCCGGCCCCATAGCCACATCTTTGCCGGGGCGCACCTTGGCCTTTGTGAGCTGCAGATAGAAGTGAGGGTCATCGTGGTCATCACAAGTGGTATAGCGGCCGTTTTCGATATAAAACGTATTCTCCCCAACCTTTTTTGTGCGGCCGCCTGTCAGATAACCCTCCCCCTGCTGAGTCACCACATCGGTGATATATCCATATTCGGTGTCAAAGTTGTAAGTCATCGTTTTGGCCTCGTAAGTAGTGCCCTTGTCAGTAAACACCGGAGAGCCCTGAAGGTCGCCAAGAGAATCGGGAGTGCCCACGGCATAGACCGTCGTCGAGTCAAGATTCATCCTTATGCGGCTTGCATCGAGCTTGATATCACCATAGGTGACCTGGCTTTGGCCATACATATATGCGAGATTACGCCCCACGAGCACAAGCGAATCGGCGGCAGCAAAATCGACGGCATTGTCTATATCCACTTTGCTGCGCACTATGCGGATAGAATCGCGCTGCGGGGCTATGCGGGTGCGGCTCAGCCGTGTGCGGCGCGTGGAGTCCTGCGGAGCTGACGGACGGCTGTGGCGCGTTGCCACTCCTGAGGTCTGCACTATGCTATCGGATGAAATGGCGACGGTGTCTTCCATAGCCAACGCCTCAATCACCCGAACCGTGTCAGCCGGGGCCACCTCCTCAACCATCCGAGTAGTATCAGCCGGGGCCATCTCCTCAACCATCCGGGTAGTATCAGCCGGCGCCACCTCCATATCATCCATTTCAGGAGCCCGGGCGGGCACTATCGAGGTCGGGGCTGGAGGCTCCGACGCCAATATGCTCACCGCACATAGCAGCACAGTGACAATAATATAAATATGTGATTTTCGCATCACTTTCCCGGACTTCGGTTGAAGTTGTTGTTATAGAGTCACAACGATTCGCTCCACTCTTGTGGAGAAATATCGTGCAAAGTTAGACAATTCTAATCAAACTGCCAACAATCATCCACTTATCCTTCGGGACAGATTCTGCAGATCAGTCTACACAGTATGCGTCGAGGGGGTTGTAGTCATCGTCGTCATCGTAGCCTGGGCGGCCAAAGGCTCCATCCCAGGCGGAGCGGCGCGGAAAGTGGAGCTCGTAGCGGTTGCGCTCACGCTCAATG
>JAFLRW010000095.1 GCA_022511285.1 Duncaniella sp. | reverse complement strand
AGGTGCCCGGACGGGAGACTTCCCCGATCACGGAAATCTTGAAGTTCATGAATTCTACGGTCACGACGGCGTCCCTGAGGAGTTCGCGGCTGCGGAGTTCGTCCTTGATCATCTGGGCGACACCCCAGCGGTTGAGTCCGGCGACGTGGAGTTTGCCAAGGGTCGGGAAGTCGATGTCACCGTCGTTGTCGACGGTGACAACCGTCCCCTTGGCGAGAGGATTGATTGCCACCGCGACGTTGTCGGCGGGAGTGATTTTAATAAAGTCCTTCAAATATGGAGAGGTTGTAGGGGTTTATGCTTCAACAACTTCCTTGACGGTCTCGAGCATGCCTTTCTTCTGAATCTCGTCGAGGTAGTAGGTGACGAGGTCAGTGAGCCCGGGTACTTCGTTGAGGTCGCCTTGTACGCCCCAGATGAGGTCTTTTGCAGCGAGGACTCCTTCGGCCACTTTGCGTGTGTCGCCGGTAGCCCAAAGTTCTTTGAGGAGGTCCATAATGCGCTGATCGTCATTAGGCACGATTTCTGTGCCATCCTCGCGCTTGCCACCCTTGTAATAAGTGATAAGTGCGGCGAGGCCGAGCACGAGGCCCTTGGGCAGTTCGCCCTTGCGCTCCAGATATGTCTTGAGGCCGGGAAGGTCGCGTGTCTGATATTTGGGGAAGGAGTTGAGCATGATGGATGTCACCTGATGGTCAACATAGGGGTTGTTGAAGCGCTCAAGCACATCGGCTCCAAACTTCTGAAGTTCGTCCATCGGGAGATTGAGTGTCTGCATCAGCTCGTCGAACTGCACCTTGTGTATGTATTTGCCGATGACGGGGTGATTGCAGGCATCGCGCACGATATTGACGCCGCTAAGGAAGGCGACAGGCGAGAGTACGGTGTGAGGACCATTGAGAAGGGTCACTTTGCGTTCGTGGTAGGGGGCCTCTGAGTCGGTGATAAGCACGTGGAGACCGGCTTTTTCAGCGGGGAACTCTGCGCGAAGCTCTTCGATGGTCATGTTTGAAGCGCGCTCGATAACCCATAGGTGGAAAGCCTCGCCCTGAACCACTACATTGTCCTTGTAACCGAGTTTTTCCTGAATTTCGGCAATCTCCTTGCGGGGGAATCCGGGAACGATGCGGTCCACGAGTGTGGCGCATACGTAGTTGTAGTCAAGGAACCATTTGCGGAATGCCTCATAGTCAGCACCGAGCTCTTCTTTCCAGAGATCAATGTATTTGAGTATGCAGTCTTTGAGGTGGTGGCCGTTTTCAAAGATAAGCTCGCAGGGCATGATGATGAAGCCCTTGTCGGCTGCGCCTTTGAAGGTTGTGAATCGGCGATAGAGGAGCTGAGTGAGCTTGCCGGGATAAGATGAGGCGGGACGGTCAGCGAGTTTGCACTCGGGATCAAAGGTTATACCGGCCTCGGTGGTGTTTGAGATGACGAAACGCATCTCGGGCTGGTCGGCAAGTGCAAGGAAAGCATCTGTCTGCTGGAAGGGGCTGACGCAGCGGCTGATGACGTCAACACGTGTGTAAGAGTTGACAACGGCACCCTCCAGACGGCCCTGGAGATTGACGTGATAGAGGCAGTCCTGACCCTCAAGAAGCTGGGTGACAAAGTTGTCAGGTGTGCCCTGAACCACGACTACCGACGAGTTGAAGTCGGTCTTGTCGTTCATATTCTTGATAATCCAGTCCACGAATGCGCGGAGGAAGTTGCCTTCACCGAACTGGATGATTCTCTCGGGTGCAACTGCCTTGGGTGCAGTGAGTTTGTTTAATGCTTTCATTTGTTTTTAGGTATATGATTTGTTGTTTTTTTATTTTGATTCGTAGTTATTTCTTGCAGCATTCAGTCTTGCAGCATCCTGAGGGACACCATTTCGACTGCAGTGAGAAAATCTTGCAAAGAGAGCGCAGCTCGGCTGCTGTAGCCTCGTCGAGAGTCTTAGCCCAAGCCACACGCCCTGTCATATTTCCGCCGGGTCCTTTCGAGCCGTATTCACCGTAGCGAGCTGTCTGCTCATTGTCGGCGTTATTCCAGTTGTGCCACCCCTCAGAGCGGATATGCCCTCCCATTTCGCAGTCAATGAATACGGTGTGGGCATAGGGGCGCCAGGGCCTACCGAGATAGACGCTGTTGGCTTCAGGTGCTGCAGTGAGTCGACAGCTGTCAAACACGTAGCCCACGGCCACATCTTTAGGCGTGGAAGCGGCTGTGATATAGCTATTTACTTTGGAGTGGATGGTGCAATCCTTGAAATAGGCGGTAGCCGGACCGAAGATGAAGTCTGTGGTGCCTTCAATGTAGCAGTTGTTGAAATAGAGACGGGTGTGCTCACCTCCGGTAAAGAGTGTGTCCTGGTCGCCCAGCAGGCGGCAGTTCTCAAACTTCAGGCAGTCTCCTTCGGTGTGTAGGGCAACAGCCTGTCCGAGTCTTGGAGCATTGTTCTCAATCGTGAGATTGCGAAAGGTGAGATTGTCGCCATCCACACGCACAGTGTAGGTGCGGAAGGTTCCCATCTTATTGATATTGGCGTGGTCGTTCCAGGTGATTATGGTGTTCTCTGCGCCCGAACCCTCAAACACTACGTTCTTGAGCCACGAGGGGATTACCACCTTTTCTTTATACACGCCCGGAGCAATGTGGATGGTTACGGTGTAATCCATATAGGCACGCACTCCTTCGAGGGCTTCGGTAATAGTGGTGTAGTCGCCGGAGCCGTCTTGAGCCACGAAGATGTCGTGTTTCCAATTGTCGGCGCCATAGGCTGCAAATGTGCTGCAGATAGTGGCGATAAGGGCCAATAACTTGATTCTCATATCTGTAGCCTGTTATTTGGTGATGCGGAACCAATCAACATCCATCCATCCGCAGTCGTTGCTCTGCCAGGGACGTGAACAGAAGAGCCCCACTTTTGCCCCAATCCAGTGGCCTTCGGTGACGTTGACCTTGCTGCCGAACTGGATGAATTTCTTACCGTCGAGGCTGTAGTAGAAGGTTGCCTCGCACTTATAGTCCTCTTTCTTGGTAGGATTTTTCACGCCGGTGCGTTTCACTACGCTGCGGAGCCACACTTCTGCCCCGGGTTCAATCTTCACGGCATCTGTGCCTACGGTCTCTTTACCTCCCTTATTGGCTTTTTCGCCGGATATATTGATAAGGTATATGCCATCCTCACGGCTTTCGAGGGCGAGAGCGCCATAGTTGTAGCCCATCACGGTGAGCCCGGCACGTTCTCCCTCAGCCACCTTACCATTATTGACGCGCGGGGCGAACTTCACTTTTGCCGTGGCCGTGAAATTGGGTGCCGGGAATTTTTGCAGCAGAAGGTTTGGCATATCGTAGAGGCGTTCAGCCCCGGGTGTGTTCACGGAGAAAAGACGCAACTGCGAATTTGTGGCATCTGTGAAATACCATAGCGCTGAGGGATTGCCCTTCCACTGCCATTGTAGTCCGAGTGAGTTGGTGTCAAACTCATCGCTCTCTGCGGGAGTGGCCTTGGAACAGGTTTTGCCCACATTGGGTTTGCGATATTTCTTTACGGGCTCGCCGCGGCCATCGCCGTCTTTATCAACGCCGATTACGGGCCAACCATCTTCATTCCAAGCCATTGGCTGAAGGTGAACCACACGCCCGTAAGGGCCTTTGTCCTGGAAGTGGATGAACCAATCCTCTTTCCCGTCGGGAGTGTCAATCCAAGCTCCCTGATGGGGGCCGTTGACATCTGTAGAGCCCTGTTCCATCACGTTGCGGGCTTCGTATGGGCCCCAGGGACTTTTCGAGCGCATCACTTCCTGCCATCCTGTGGCCACACCGCCCGACGGGGAGAATATCCAGTACCATCCGTCGCGTTTATACATTTTGGCGCCTTCGATGGTGGGATTGTCAAGATGTCCGTCGTAGATCATTTTGTCCTGTCCGATGGTGCTTTTGCCGTCGGGCGTCATTTCAATCATGCCAAGGATGCTCTTGTTCCCTGCACGCGAGCCGGCATAGCCGTGAGCTATGTAGGCACGCCCGTCCTCATCCCAGAATGGGCAGGTGTCGATGATGCCTTTGGCTTTGTGGACGTGAACCAACGGCTCCCACGGTCCGGCCGGATTCTTCGTCTTGGTCATAAAGATGCCGAGGTCAGGGTCGCCGTAGTAGATATAGAATTCTCCGTTGTGGTAGCGTATTGAGGGGGCCCATACGGCATTGCCGTGGTTGGGGTCGGGCTCCGACTGTGCATACTCAGGCATCTCGGCTATGGCGTGGCCTATAAGGGTCCAGTTGACAAGGTCTTTGGAGTGAAGGATGGGCAGGCCGGGTATGTCGCAAAACGATGAGGCTGTCATATAATAGTCATCGCCGACGCGCACTACATCGGGGTCAGAGTAATCAGCATCAATTATCGGGTTCTGATACTGTCCGTTGCCTAAGTCGGCCACCCAGACTTCCGATAGGTTGTCGCCGGCATTGGCCGTTAACGCACCGCCGACGGCAAGAGCCATAATGGAGAGATGAGAAAGTAGCTTCATATATTTAATTTAAGGTAATAATTAGCGAGTGTAAGGGCATATTACGCCCAATAAGTATAAATTTGCACCAAAGTTAATAAATTTCCCGCGATAATCACTCATGATTGCTGCGGAAAATGCATAAATATTCTGCCCCGGCCGCAGATTAGGTGGAAAAACGCCCGCACGAGCTGTCAGATGCAACCTGTGCGGGCGTGGTTATTTTCTTTGTTTAGCCCTGAAGCGGGATAGGGCAGAGGTTATCTACGCTCCATCTCGAGGGCGGCGTTGATGTAGGGGCCAACGCCTTTGCAGTCATTTTCTATGATAGGTTCGGAGAGGTAGTATTCAAACGAGCCGTCGCGCATATTCTTGCCGCCAAGACCGCCCACTGCGCAGCAGTTGAGCAGCGAGATGGTGCCGTCTTTGTCCTCGCGGATGAGGTGCTTCTGCATGCCGTTCCAGCCTGTGAGGGCGGCGTTGAGATAGCTCTCGTCAAGCAGGCCGAGGCGCACTCCGCGCAGCAGGGAGTAGACATACATTGCGGTGGCGGTGCCTTCGAGATAGTTCCCCTCGCGTCCGGGCTGGTCGAGCACCTGGAACCAGCAGCCGCTCTTGATATCCTGGAATTTCACCACGCCGTCGGCCAGCGAGCGGAGCAGTTTCACGAGTTCGGGGCGGTTGTGATTGTCGGCGGGCATCTCCTCGAGCACATCGAGCAGGGCCATAAATATCCAGCCCTGAGCGCGGGCCCAGGCGTGGGCCGATTGGCCGGTGGTCTTGTCACACCAGAATTGCTCGCGGCTCTCGTCCCATGCGTGGCGATAGAGGCCGGTGACGGGGTCGTAGGTGTGTTTTGCTATTGTGAGAAATTGGTTGGCGATGTTGTCCCACTCTGCTGCCTGCTCTTCGGGGCTGAGGAAGCGTTTGGCATATTTTGCCGAGAAAGGCTCTGCCATGAAGAGTCCGTCGAGCCACATCTGGTGGGGATACACCTTTTTGTGCCAATATCCTCCCTCGGAGGTCTTGGGGTGCCCTTTGAGCTGCTCGTGGAGCATCTGCATTGCTTTGAGGTATTTCTCGTCGCCGGTGCGGTCGTAAGCCACTAAAAGGAGGGTGCCGTTCTTTATCTGGTCAAGGTTGTATTCCGAAATCTTATAGGTCTTGATAGTGCCGTCGGGATTCACGAGGGTGTCTACATACGAGATGGCATAATCTTCGGCTGCATTGTAGCCGTAGCGCTTGGCCACGTTGACAAAGGCGTCAAGTTCGGTGCCCACTGCGTAGGTCCATTTCAGTCCTTTCTGTCCGTCCAGACGCACGCTCTCGGGGTTGCGCTTCATTTCCGACATCACCATTCGCTGAGAGTAGGGGGTATACTTGTCGTTGATGAGCGTGCCGTTGATGTAGGTGTTGGCAATCACGAGGTTTTTCACCAATCCGTCCACGGCGTTCCCTTTCTTGACGCCGTCCCAGTGGCAGTCAACCACTTCGATATTGCGCACATTGCAGAGGTCTTCAAAGGTCTCTACTTTTACGCCATACTGGCTCTCCTTGCAGGTGACGTTCTGGAGATATACGTTCTGCACCACCGGGGGATATGAGTGGTCACACGCTTCGCGTCGCTCGTAGATGAGGTTGATTTTGAGCACGGCTTCCTTGCACTGGCCCACTTCGATGTCGCGCACATAGATATCTTCAATCACACCGCTGCGGCAGGAGTTGGTCTTGATTCTCACCACGCGGTCAAGATCGGGCGAGTCCATCACACACTTTTCGGCAAAGAGGTTCTTGAAGCCTCCGGAGATTTCCGAGCCCACCACGATGCCTCCGTGGCCGTTCTTCATGCGGCAGTTGCGCACGATTACGTTTTCTGTCGGCGTGGCGGCTTCGATGCCGTCGCGGTTGCGGCCGCTTTTGATGGCTATACAGTCGTCGCCGGTGTCAAAGAAGCAGTCTTCGATGAGCACGTCTTTACACGATTCGGGATCGCAGCCGTCGCCGTTGGGGCCGTCGTTCTGTATATGCACGCCGCGCACTGTCAGATTCTCGCAGAACAGCGGGTGGATTACCCAGAACGGTGAGCGGAGCAGTGTCACATCCTCGATGAGCACGTTTTTACAATTCATAAAGTTGACAAGCTGCGGACGCATGCCGTAGCCGTCGCCCATCTGGCGCTTTTCCACAGGCACGCCGTTCTCGTTCCACTCCTGAAGCAGCGGACGGCCTATCTTCTGTGTGGCTATAGGCTCTGTCCCGGTGTAGTCGTGGCCGGTTTTGGCGCTCATGCCCCACCAGTTCGAGTTGTCGGCCTGTCCGTCAAGGGTGCCTTTGCCTGTGAGCGCTATGTTTTCGGCTCCGTAGGCATAGACGAGTGGCTGATAGTTGTAGCAGTCCATCCCTTCCCAGCGTGTGCGCACCACGGGATACTGCGAGGGGTCGGTGGTGAAGAGTAGTGTGGCTCCCTCCTCGAGATAGAGGTTTACGTTGCTTTTTAGCGTGATGGGGCCGGTGAGCCACGTGCCCTTGGGGATGATTACTCGTCCGCCGCCCTCGCGCGAGCAGAGGTCGATTGTCTTGTTGATGAGCTCTGTGTAGAGATAGCC
>JAFLRW010000094.1 GCA_022511285.1 Duncaniella sp. | reverse complement strand
CCTCATCGACGGTGAGCACTTCGGGCAGATGGAGGCCTGTGCGGGGCGATTCAAGCAGCGTGGCGGGGTCGGCGTCGAGATAACCCTCGGCTGTGAGGAAGCGGAAGAATGCCTTGATGCCGGCCACTATGCGCGCTTGGGTGCGTGGGGCTATGCCGAGGTCGTGAAGGTCGGCCATAAAGCGGCGCAGCTCCTCGAGCGATGCCTCCCGGAGCCCCAGCCCGTTGTCGCGCAGCCAGGCGGCAAGCCTGACCACATCGGCACGATAGGAGATGCGGGTGTTGGAGGCTGCTCCCTTTTCGAGCAATAGGAAGAGGTCAAAGTCGCGCAGGGCTTTGTCGGCATCAAGATGTCTCACTGGCTTATGGCGTTTATCTCCTGCAAAGGTAATTAAATCCGTGGAGAAATGAAAGCCCGGAGCGGGGGTGCCGGGTGATTATCGCCCACCCCCCTGCTGATTATCTGATTATGCCTCGACGGAGGGGAGGGGTGTGTGATTTTTTTTGGTGCATAATCGGCATTATCGCACCATTTGGCGTTGCGGCGGGGTGTAACTTTGCAGTGTTGTTGCACTAAATAAACCTAATTCCAATGAAAAGACTTCCGATTATTCGCCCCCCGACGGCTGTGCTGACCGTGCGGTCAGAGCCAATAGAGATGGACCCCGAGCTGCTGCGCGACTTCCTCGACGTGAAGTGTGCCAACTCCTGGAGCCTCGAAGAGCTCTCGCAGTATACCGAGCTGATGGTGGCGCTGCTGACAGCCCGCCACGAGCGCAAAGCCCGCCTCAGCCGCCCCGCGGCCAATCTTTCAATGCAACTCCCAAGCTAACCCCCCAAAAAATTCATAATCCCCCCAAAAATCACAATTCAGAACCTATGAACACAACTCAAGTATTCGAAAATCAAGACTTTATCGGCATGTATGCGTCGGACTATATAGAGACCGGACGCAAAGAAGGGCTCCCGGTGTCACTGTGGGCCAATATATGGATGGAACACGAGATATGCTGCCTCTTTGCGCGCACCAACGTGGGGAAAAGCGTCATGGCCGTGCAGATAGCCAATGAGGTGGCCGGCGCGGGAAAGCGTGTGCTCTATCTCGACTTTGAGCTCTCGCCGCAGCAGTTTGCCTCCCGTTATGTCGACACCACCGGCACCCCCACACGCCTCGACCCCCGCCTCATCATAGCCACACTGTCGGCAAAATCGCAGAGCTACAGGCGAATGTCCGACTATATCGACCGCATCGAGGAGTTTGTGCTCTCCGTCAAGGCCGACGCCCTGGTGATTGACAATCTGACGGCCCTCTGTTTCACCACCGAGTGTGCCGACTCGGCCTCAGAACTGATGTCGGCCCTCAAAGCCCTCTGCAAGCGGCGCCGTCTCTCCATACTGCTCATAGGCCACACGCCAAAGATAGAGGAGGGGAGGCCCCTGGAGCTCACCAACCTGGCCGGGTCGATGCGACTGGCCAATCTGATGGATGCTGCCTTCTCGATGGGGCGCGGCTTTGACAGCGAGGGCAACGAGGTGCGCTACATCAAGCACCTCAAGGCCCGATCCTCGGCATTGGCCTACGACGAAAACAATGTGGCCGTATTTACACTCGAGACCAATCCCCTCCGATTCAAATTCGTCCGCACAGCCCCCGAATACATCCTCATCGAGAAGCTCCGCCCCGAGACCGACCCCGGAGTGCGCTCCCGATTCCAGATGCCATCGGCCGAAAAGATGGAGCGCCTGCGCTCGCTGATTGACTCCGGAGCCAAGGCGACCGACATCTGCAGCCAGCTGCACATATCGCCCAACAAACTCGCCATCCTGCGCAAGATGCTCTGACCCCCACCCGCCTCCTCCGCCGGGCCATAATCAGATACCCCCCCCGCTGATTATCTGATTATCTGATTATCTGATTATCTGATTATCTGATTATGCGCCGGGCAGGCCGGGGTCCCGACATCGAAAATCTGCACCCCTCCCGCCCCCAACCTTCCGGCGGGACTTGTCTCCGTTGAATTATTTCACTAACTTTGCACTCTGTTAAAACCTACAGCGCTTATGAACAACCGTGGCTCGATGATGGGAATGATGCCCCCTGTGACTAAACATCTCATAATCATCAACTTTATAGTGTGGCTGGCAATGTTTATCCTGCCCGGGCGGCTTGGCACCGGGCTCGAGACCTGGTGCGGACTCCACTACTTTCGCGCGGCCGACTTCAACCCCGCACAGCTCATCACATACATGTTCATGCACTCCACGGAGAATGTGGCCCATATATTTTTCAACATGTTCTCCCTCTGGATGTTCGGGATGACACTTGAGCGAGTGCTCGGCGCACAGCGCTATCTCTTCTACTACCTGTCGTGCGGCATCGGCGCCGCCCTGATACAGGAACTCACCTGGGCCCTGACCTGGGAGAACACCTTTGTCCCCCTGATAGCCAACGCCAACGGCCTTGACTACCCCGAAGCCCGCCTGGCCCTGAGCCAAATGCTCTCCACCCCCGAAGGGGAGCGCTACATCAGCCACGCCCTCAACGCCTTCGTCACCATCGGAGCCTCCGGCGCCGTCTACGGCATCCTGCTCGCCTTCGGAATGCTCTTCCCCAACGCACCGCTCTATCTCTTCTTCATCCCCATCCCCGTCAAAGCCAAATGGATGGTGGCCGGAATGGCAGGCATAGAGCTGCTCATAGGTCTGAGCGAAGCAGCCGGAAGGCCTGACGGAGTGGCCCACTTTGCCCACCTCGGCGGAATGATATTCGGCTTCCTGATGATACTCTACTGGAAACGCCGCGGCACCTTCGGCGGGGAAGGAGGATATGGAGGCTATTAAACGCGCCATCACAGCCTTCAAGGCCGCCTCGATGCCCGTCAGGCTCATCGCAGTCAACGGTGCGCTCTTCGTCGCGCTCCGTCTGGCCGTCATCATAGGGCTCCTTGCCGGCGCCGCCGACCCCCTCTCGGCCGTGCTCTCCGCCGTCGAGCTCCCCAGCAGCCTCCCGGCCCTCCTCATGGCCCCCTGGACGGTCGTCACCTACATGTTTGCGCAATACGACATCCTCCACCTTGCCTTCAACCTGCTCTGGCTCTACTGGTTCGGACAAGTGATGCTCCTGCGCTGCTCACCCTCCCAGCTGCTCACCCTCTACCTCTATGGCGGGCTCGCAGGCGCCGCCCTCTTCATAGTCGCCTTCAACCTGCTCCCCCTCTTTGCAGGCACCACAGGGATGCTCATAGGCTCCTCGGCCGCAGTGATGGCCATAGTCACAGCCACAGCCATCCTGCTCCCCGACTTCAGAATGCAACTCCTCCTCATCGGCAGCATCAAGCTCAAATGGATAGCCTGCGGAGCCGCCCTGCTCGTGCTCCTCGGAGCCTCAGGGAGCAATGCCGGCGGAGAGATGGCCCACGCCGGAGGCATCATAGCAGGCGCCATCTTTGCCACACAGCTGCGACGCGGACACGACATCACAGCCCCCGCCCGCAAACTCTCCGCCCGCATAGCAAGCGCCCTCACCCCGGCCGCCAAGCCGACCCACACCCCCACAATCCCCCCCGACCCTCAGGCCGACCTCGACATAATCCTCGACAAGATAAAACGCTCCGGCTACTCGGCCCTCACCCCCGACGAGCGCCGCCGCCTGTTCGAAATCAGCCGCAAAATAAAACAATCCCTCCCCGCGCCAATGACCACCGCCACACCTCTCTACAGCCGCCTCCTCACACGCCCGGGTCGCGCCACAGCCCGCGCCATCGCTGCCGGAGCCAACGTAGCCTTAGCCATGCTCATCATCTTCTCGGCCTACGGCGGAGCCATTGACCCCACAGAGTGTGTGCTCGCAGCCCTGGCCGCAATGGCCCTCCCGCTGCTTCTCATTGCAAGCATCCTCACCCTCATCATCGACCTCATATTCTGGCGAAAAGCAGCCATTGCCATCGCCGCCGCCTGGATAGCAGCCCTCCCCCCAATACTCGAATTCGCACCGCTCAACATCCCCTCCCCGCCACTCTCCCCGCAGCAACAGGAGCGCACCGTCACGTTTATGACCTACAACGTGCTCCACTTCTGGGACTTCCGCGGAGAGCAGAAAGAGCTCACATCCAACCTCACCATCGACCGCATCCTTCAGGAAGACCCCGACATCGTCTCCCTCCAAGAGTGTGAAATGATGAAAGAATGGCCGTTGTGGCACATCACATCCCACCAACTCAAAGAGCTCGCCCGCCGCTACCCCTTCCGAGCCGTCGGAGTGGCCGAACAATTCACCCTCCTCTCAAAATACCCCTTCACGGTCGACCGCATACAGATTCCCCCTCACCTGCGCAAAAACGTGTCGTTCTATCGCATCAGCATCAACGGCAGTGTGCTCCACCTGGCCAACTGCCACCTCCAGTCAATAGGCCTGAGCCCCGACGACAAACAGTTCTACGCCGAAATCCTCAGCAAAGCCCCCGAGACATCCGACCAGCTCAAAGACGAAGTAGATGCCGTAAAATCACGCATCATCTCCAAGCTCCGCGACGCCTTCATATAGCGAAAACACCAAGCCCTCTACATCCGCTCCGTGGTCGACTCAATCGGAGGCAACTGGATAGTGGCCGGCGACTTCAACGACGTCCCCGCCTGCTATGCCCTCCGCACAATCAAAGGCGACGACATGACCGACATCTACGCCCGCACAGCCCTCGGACCCCGCATCACATTCCACGACAAACTCTTCTACTTCCGCATCGACCATATGCTCTGCAAAGGCAACTTCCGCCCCATAGCCATCCGCCGCCCCCGCATCCCCTCGAGCGACCCCTATCCCCTGATTGCCACACTCCTCTTCGACGAAGAATAATCACCTCACCCCCCTTCTGATTATCTGATTATCTGATTACGCAAAGCAACATCAACAACATTAACACCCACCCGAAAATATGAAATCACTCATCACAGCCACCGCCCTCGCGGCAATGCTGGCAACCACACCCGCAATGCAAGCACAGACCCCAACAGCCGACCCCCGCGTCAACCCATTCACCCTCCCCTACACAACCCCCTACGAAATACCCCCATTTCAGGAAATCACCTACGACGACTACCTGCCCGCCCTGCGCCAAGGCATCGAAATCCAACGCGCCGAGATTGAAGCCATCGCAGCCAACCCCGACACCCCGACATTCGACAACACCATACTGGCTATGCAGCAGAGCGGTCAGCTCCTCGAAAAAGTGATGCTCGTCTTCGCCTCCCTCGACGAAACCGACAACACCCCCGAGATGCAGGAAATATCCGAAATAGCCTACCCCCTCTACTCCGAAGCCGCCGACGAAGTGAGCATGAACCCTCGCCTCTTCCGGCGAATTAAATACCTCTACGACCACCGCAACGAACTCGGCCTCGACACCCCGCGCCGTCGCGCCGTCGAAGACACCTACAAAACCTTCACCCGTGGAGGCGCCCTCCTCTCCGACACCGACAAAGAAACCCTCAAAGAGCTCAACAAGCGCCTCACCGACCTCTACCTCACATTCAACAAAAACCTCCTCGCAGCCACCAACGCCTACACCCTCACCGTCGACGACCCCGCACTCCTGGCCGGAATCCCCGCCGGAATCATAGCCACGGCAGCATCCGAAGCCTCAGCGCGCGGCCAAAACGGGAAATGGATATTCACCCTCCACGCCCCCTCGCGACTCCCGGTGCTACGCTTCGCCGACAACCGCTCCCTGCGCCGGCAGATGTATCAGGCCTACATCAACCTCGCATCCCAACCACCCTACGACAACCGCCCCGTAATAGCACAGATAGTCCGCACACGAGCCCAAAAAGCCCGACTCCTCGGATTTAAAGACTTCGCATCATACATGACCGACAACGTCATGGCAAAAACCCCCGACGCCGCACGCTCGCTCCTGCTCCAAATCTGGCACCCCGCAATCGCAAAAGTGGCCGAAGAGGTAGCCGAAATGCAGACCCTCGCCAACGCCTCCGGAGCCGACATCACCATCGAGCCCTGGGACTACTACTACTACGCCGAAAAAGTCAGAGCCGAAAAATTCGACCTCGACGAAAACGAAGTCAGCGCCTACTTCTCCCTCGACAACGTCCGCAAAGGCATATTCACCCTCGCCGAGCGCCTCTACGGAATAAAATTCACCGAGATGCCCGACGCCCCGAAATACCACCCCGAAGTGACCGTCTACGACGTCACCGACGCAACCACAGGCAAACACATAGCCGTGTTCATGACCGACTACTTCCCCAGAGCCTCCAAACGCCAAGGCGCCTGGATGAGCGAATTCAAAGGCTCCTACGTCGACCCCGACGGCACAGTCGCACGCCCCATCATCTACAACGTCGGCAACTTCACTCGCCCGACAGCCGACACCCCCGCACTCCTGACCATCGACGAAGTCGAGACTATGTTCCACGAATTCGGCCACGGACTCCACGGCATGCTATCCCGTGCCGAACTCCGCTCACAGAGCGGCACAAACGTCGACCGCGACTTTGTAGAACTCCCCTCACAGATTACCGAACACTGGGCCCTCGAACCTGAACTCCTCAAAGAATACGCCTTCCACTACAAAACCGGACAACTCATCCCCGAAAGCCTCGTCAACAAACTCCAGGCCGCATCCACCCACAACCAAGGATTCATGACCACCGAACTCGCCGGAGCTGCCCTCCTCGACCTCGCCTGGGGAGCCCTCAACCCCGCCGACACCGACTCTATCGACGTCGACGCATTCGAGGCAAAAGTGGCCGCCGACCTCAATATGCCCTCTCAGATTGCCTACAGATACCGCTCGCCATACTTCAAACACATATTCGGTTCCGACGGATACGCCTCAGGCTACTACACCTACCTCTGGGCCGAAGTCCTCGACACTGATGGCTTCGAACTATTCACCCAAAACGGCATCTTCGACCCCAAAACCGCACAATCATTCAAAGAAAACATCCTCGAGACAGGAGGCAGCGAAGACCCGATGGAACTCTTCGTCAAATTCCGCGGACATCAACCCTCAGTCAACGCCCTCCTGCGCAACCGTGGCCTCCTCGCACCCGACGCCACCCCGACAGCCCCCATCAACACCCCCGGAGGCAAATAAACGCC
>JAFLRW010000093.1:3135-7450 GCA_022511285.1 Duncaniella sp. | reverse complement strand
CGCTACGAGCTCCACATTTCGCGCCGATCCGCTTGGGATGGAGCCTTCGGCCGCCCCGGCTACGATAATGATGACGACTATGACCCCTTCGACTCTTATTGTGTAGACTGATAAGCTGGGTAGATTGCTAACATTTTGATGCAATTGCCCTGACTTTACGCCTTTCTCTATTGATAATTTGATTTATTTTTTATAACTTTGTGAAATAATTACTCTTCACCTTAATCAAATAACACCAATATGAAGAAAGCTCTACTCTCAATAACCTCACTCCTTGCGGCTACAGCATTGAGTGCTCAAGCTCCCGCATTTCCCGGCGCTGAGGGTTTTGGACGCTATACCACCGGCGGTCGAGGCGGTAATGTAATTCACGTGACAAATCTCAACGACTCCGGCCCCGGCTCACTCCGCGAGGCAGTCAAAGGCTCTTCACGCAAGATTGTGGTCTTTGACGTCAGCGGCTACATAGACCTCCAAAGCGACCTCCAGATTGACGCCAACACTACTATTGCCGGACAAACCGCTCCCGGGCAGGGCATCACCGTGCGCTATTACACTGTGCAACCCCACGGCGACAACATCATTATCCGCTTCTTGCGCTTCCGTCGCTCGCAAGTCAAGGATGTCAACGACGGTGCCGATGCTATTTGGGGGCGCAACTACAAGAATATTATCATTGACCACTGCTCAATGTCGTGGAGCATTGACGAAGTGGCATCTTTCTACGACAACCGCGACTTCACAATGCAGTGGTGCACAATCACTGAAGCTCTCGCTAATCCCGGTCACTCCAAGGGCGCACACTCCTATGGCGGCATTTGGGGCGGTAAAGGAGCTTCATTCCACCACAATTTCATAGCCCACGTGCAAAACCGTGCCCCTCGTTTCAACGGCGCACGCTACAGTTGGACCGGATACAACCAGACCAAATACAAATCTACCGTCGATGCTGAGCGAGTAGACTTCCGCAACTGTTTGATGTACAACTGGGGCGATGGCGGTTGCTACGGCGGCCCCGGCGGCGGATACATCAATATGGTCAACAATTATTACAAGGCCGGCCCCGGCACAAAAAACACCACTCGCGTCACACAGGTCACTGTCAACAGCGCCAGCAATGGCGATACTAAACACCCCGAGCTTTACGGCCTCACAAGCCGCTACTACATCAGCGGCAACTATGTCTCGGCATCCGGCAAGCCCGAAAACTATGACTGGAACGGCGTAGTCTACGACAGCGGTCTGCTCCAACTCGAAGGCGAGCGCTATATGAAAGACAACGATAAGCACTATAAGCTCCCCGACGAGGAATATCTCATCCACAACGGCACATATTATCTGCGTCTGCGTCTCGACGAGCCGAGCGAGACAGGCGAGGTGACAACCCACGCCCCAATAGATGTGCTCGAGAAAGTGACCACCTATGCCGGCGCTTCCCTTTACCGCGATGCAGTCGATGTCCGCAACATGGATGAAGCCCTCAAAGGCACCACCACATACACCGGTGCAATCGTAGGCCGTGCCGGTATACTCGACGTAATCAACGACCCCGACAAGACTCCTGACCCAACAACAGCGTCTTTCCCGACTATCGTTCCTGAGACTCGCCCTGCCGATTGGGATACTGACGGCGACGGCATGCCTGACAAGTGGGAGATTGCCAACAATCTCGATCCTAACAATCCTGCCGATGGCAAGCAGTTTACCCTCGATCCTAAATACTACTACTCAAACGTGGAAGTTTATCTCAACTCTATCGTTGAGCAGATTATGAAAGACGGCAATGCCGGCGCCATAGATGCTGTCGATGAGTATTATCCCGCCTGCGCTTCTGCCGCGCTCGTCGACATCACTGCCCCGACAAGCGATGTGGACCGCATTGAATACTACGACCTCAACGGCATCCTACTCGCTGAGCCGCCCGTAGGCATCTCAATTCGTCGCACCGTCTTCACAAACGGCACTGTGGCTGTCGACAAGGTTATCAAACGCTAATCCACTACCACACATCTGACAATAATGACACTCCGTCATATCACCCTGCTCCTCGCCTCTGTGGCACTGTCGGCCTCGGCCGCAGGTGCCGCTCCGGGCGGGGAGCAGTTGCAGCCAAAAGCCAACGAAGTGCCTCGCGACACGTCGTTCACTTTCTGGTCAACAGCCGTAAAGGTCCACAAGACCTATCCTGACGCCGTTCTCGCTATGCCCGAACTTCCCAAAGGGATGAAAGAGTATCGTGACGTGGTCTACTCCACTCTGCCCGACACCCCATATGGGAAACGCGATCTGCACGTCGACATCTTCCGCCCCGACACTGACGAAGTGCTCCCCGCGCTGCTGATGTTTCACGGCGGAGGTTGGAATTCAGGCGACAAAACTCTTGAAATACCAATGGCCAAAATGATAGCTGCACAAGGCTATGTGACCATCCCCGTCGAATACCGACTAATCCCTGAAGCCGTCTACCCCGCCGGGCTCAACGATGCAAAAACTGCCGTGCGTTGGGCTCGCGCTAACGCTGAAAAATATGGTATTGACCCAGACCGCATTGCCGTCTCCGGCACCTCGGCCGGAGCTCAACTCGCCACTCTCGTTGGCGTGACCAACGGCCAACCTCGCCACGAGGGAAACGGCGAGTGGCAGGGTACTCCGAGCAATGTTCAAGCCATCGTAAGCATGGACGGTATAGCCACTTTTGTCTCCGAACACAACATTGCCGAATCGCGGCAAAGCTATGAGAAGAAAGGTGTGCTCCCCGTCAATTCTCTTTGGCTTGGCGGCCTATATGAAGACTCTCCGGCCAATTGGGAACACGCATCAGCACTCAACTGGATCACCGACACATCTGCTCCAATCTGCTTCATCAACAGCCGCCTTGACCGATACCACGACGGCCGCGACCACTTGACACAAATCTACACTCTCCGTGGCATCTATTCCGAAGTCCATACGATCGACGTCAACGTCCACCCCTTCTGGTTCTTCCACCCCTGGATTGACGAAACCGTTGCCCACACCGTCAACTTCCTCAACTCAATCCTCAAGAAATAATCACTAAAATTCAAGGCAGCCACAAATTGACGTAGCTGCCTTGAATTTTTATCTCCTTATCCTACACGTAGCGGCTCTTAGACCCGACTATAAAGACTCTTCAGTATAGCAAAGGGGGAGAGGCCTGATTGGACGGTAAAGATTGTGATATTCTCGTCGGAGAGTGGGAGCATTCTGACATATTCTTCATCCCACTCGGGAACCGCCTCAAGACCCTCCAGGTCCGCACTCTCCCGAGCGGCAGTGGCGGCAAGCGTCTCAAACTTCTCTATCAGACGCTCAATTTCAGGTGAATCGGCAATGTCGGAATACAGCCTTGATAGTTGCATCGAAAGCCGCGCACCACACAAATCACGACAATAAAGCCTCAAGGCCTCAATGTAATCGGCCACATCCTTATAATTATCACGCATCAGATATTCCCGCGGTGTGATTCTCTCCGCAGCTTCTCGCTTCTCCTTGAGGTCATAATATTTAGGCGTCGATTGCACCACATCTGCAAAATGCTTCGACAATCCTCTCAGTTCAATCTGAAACTGACGCAGATGCTTTGTCATATCATCCACTCCCTGAGCCCACGTGAGGCGCTCTATGCAAGCAATGATATCTGGCATAAAATTGATAGCCGAGTATTCTCGCTCAATCATTGATTCATACTCTGCCTCAACCTTATCAGCCACGCTGATATCCATTCCGGCCGGAACGGTTTCAGCTATTTTGCCCTCTGATGTCTTACACTTGTCAGCAGTGAAATACTTTTCCAACACCTGAGGAATCAACACCTTAATCCTGTCGTATAGCAGATCGGAATCTATCTTTGACTTCAGATGGCGAGAGACCTCTTCATCCGTATATTCCGGCCTTTTGAGCAGAATATAGCGGATGAAGTCTCTCTTTAAGAGTTTGTCAAGATACTCTGATTTTTCCATATTATTTTAATGGACTTCCGCAATTTGGGCAGAAGCGTGCCTCGGCAGTCACTTGACTGCCACAATTGGTGCAGAAGGCTGAACCGCCGGCCGGCTTGACAGCAACAGCTGAGGCTCCCCCATTCTCATTGATTACGGCATACGCTATCTCAAGAGCCTTATTGTCAAGTTTTGATTGCTGAACAAGGCCCCAAATCTGTGTGATAAGCACCGGCCACGCAAAGAAAAGCATTATGATGGTGGGGATGGCCTGCTGACCGAAGATTCCAACTCCTGCCTCAAAATTAATGGCATTCCCCTCGGGGATGAGAGTGATTTTAATTGCCGTCTTCATT
>JAFLRW010000093.1:0-3125 GCA_022511285.1 Duncaniella sp. | reverse complement strand
CCACCTTTAGTCACTGAAATATCCACTCCGCCACTGATTAGTTCGTCACGTTTCACGTCATAGCCATCAATGCTGAACTGCTGGCAGATGCGCTCTGCTATTGTGGGGATAAGCGCGGGATTGCCGCTTAGAACGGCCTTGGTATTAAATGTTCCCATAGTCTTATTTACGGAGATCTTGAAGTTCGTGATTATGATATGCTGCAAAGAGGACACTCATCTCTGCGATGGCATCGAGGATGGCTGACTGCTGCTCTTCATTGCAGAGAGTCTGGAGTTTGCGAAGCGATGCTATAGTTGCCTCTGCCTGATCTTTAAGTTCCAGATCCGTCACCAGGCCATCTTCCATAATGGCTTTATATGAGGGATGATTTTCCACAATATCTGAGATATTGAGCATTCCGTTTTCGTCAAATAGTTCTTTCATCATTATTTGATTTATATATTTAATCTTATTTTATTTTTGCTCCACAGTGGCGGCAGAACTGCCAGTCAGGGTCAACGGGCTTATGACAGTTGGGACAACCCCCCTCGGCTGCTACACTGAGACTCTCGCGGATTTTCTGATACTGTGTAGACTTTTCCCATTTCAGAATTTCTCTGACTCGCACAGCTGAGAACGGATGATCTGTGCCCATCACGGCATAAGTCTGAAGGGTCTTGTTCCACACGCCGTCATTACGGATAGCCTCATACTGGTCTGCCTGTTTAGCCCACTCTTCAATATCGACAGTATCAGTAATCGATTTCGGACCTCCGGCCAGCCGCACCATCACGCGCGCTATCGTTTCGGGAGAGGTGACAATAGCTCCTGCACGGTCACACGACAATTCGCTCTTGCGTTGCCAATAGAGCAAGGCATATTTAATAGGAACAGTGAGCATCCCCAACAGACCGAACGCATCAGCACCGTTTATCAAAAGGTTTGCCATATTGTGATATAGCACGTGGCGGCAGAGTATATGGCCGCACTCGTGGGCCAACACTGCATCGAGCTCATCGGGAGTCATCATCTCTACAAGCCCGGAAGTCACTGTTATGAAGATATGGGTGTCGCCAAACGTATAGGCATTGGGTATAGGATTCATCTCCAGATAGAACTCCGGCTCGGGAATGCCCAATTTCTTGCAAATCGGAGGAAGATGGCGATACAGTTCCGGCAACTGATTCTCTGACAGCCTGATGTTCGAGGCCATATTTGTGCCGTAAAACAGCTTTTCATAGCCTAAAGCATAGAATTTCTTTACCAACGACGGAAAGCCGGGAATCCCTTCCAACTGCCTTAACGCCGCAGCATCTTCAGGATGGATAAATTCTGATGGTTTCATTGAATTTAAGGTTTTTCTGTGTGCTATTATGCTCAGTTTGATTTATTCGCAAAGATAATCTATTTTCTGGAAATATTAAAACCTGATTGTAAAATTAGTTTTATCGTTTCACACGATGTGGCACGGTCATACTCCTTCTCATTTTCAGGCAGCTCCTCGTAAGGAACCAGACACGGATGATGCTTTTGCACATCATCCCGCTCCCTACCGTAAGACCACCCCTCGGCCATCCTGTTTTGGGCCCAGACCTCGTGAACATTTTTAGCCATCAATTCTATCAGCGGCATCAGCTCTGCCGGCAACTCTACCGCCCGCGTATCAACAGGCGTCGGAATATACTTATTTTCCATAATTTCTATAATCATCAAGTTTTATCATTGATGTGACAAGAGATTTGACGTAGCGGCGAATATATCTGTAGGCCACGATAAAGGCTATCACTATTATTGCAGCGACATCTTCGTCAATGTCCATACTGAAGCAGAAGGTGTCATAGAGCCCATGCACTATGACGGGTATAATCAAAGCGGCTGTCAGATAAAAATACCGGTTACGGCTGTCAAACCACCCAAGCGCAAAAAATGTGCCCATTATCACCGCAAAAGCATAGTGTGCGGGGACCGACAATAGCGCTCTGGTGATTCCAACTGTAAGCCATTGGTCGCCTGCTCCGACGAGATACATTATATTCTCTATCCCTGCAAATCCCATCCCGATGCATACGGCATAAACCAACCCGTCAAAAAGTTCATCAAAATGTCGGCACTTTGTGGCTAAAAGATAGAGAGCCAGAAATTTAAAGCCTTCTTCCGGGATGGCCGCTTCTATAAACGATTTATATACAGCGCCCATATATGAGTCGGCCGGCATTTCGGGCAGAAACAGTGACCCAAACAGAATCACCGCCGGCACCACTAACATACCAAGCCCAACGGCCGCTAACAGCCACATTAACGGCTCGGAGCGCTTGTCCTTACCAACGAGATTCACTCCCAATACTACAGCAGGAGCCACAGCTGCCAGAATCTTTAGATACTCTTCCATCAATGTTGATTCGTTGGGATTATCTGTTCATCCCACAGTCTGCCGAGTGTGTAGCTGTTAAGTGATATTGTGGTATTGACCACACCGAAATCATATTCTTTGTAATTGCACACCCAAGTCGGAGTTGATGCTTTAACCGATTCTTCATCAAGCTCCTCCCACGGCTTCAGGCAGTTGTGCCGAAGCTGACGTTCATCACACACAGCCTTGTCGTCGTTACGTTTATATCCCAAAAGCTCGTGAGCAGAGTTCCATCGTGCGTGCTCAAGCACTGCAAGATTAAGCATCACTTCGTTTTCCTTCTTTGTCAGAAGTGGATAATAGATTTTGCCGACACTTGATTCCATAACAGGGCTCCCCTTGTCATCAAAGAGACGGGCCACGAATCCGGCCCAATCATAATCCGGGCCAAGCGCCTGCCGCAAAAGCCACAGTTTGGTGTAAGAGTGGAGTGCATTGGCAAGATCCTGATTCTCACTCCGGCGCAATTTCCTCAAGTTATCTATATTTGGATTTACATTTTTGTCAGCTGCGCCACTGCCCGCTCCGATAAGTTTTTCTCTTCGCTTTATCCAAGTGTTATTCTCCTTACGCAATCGCTGATAATTCTCCATAAACTTCACGCCCTCATTTTTCAGCTTATTATTGATAAGATTATCATAGGAATAGATTTCCTGAGGATTGCCGAATAGTCTGATGACTCGGAGATCTTTCGCTCCACACCCTTTGTTGAAATGCGACGCGGTCTTTTCCA
>JAFLRW010000092.1:282-7504 GCA_022511285.1 Duncaniella sp. | reverse complement strand
AGCGTCAGCGCCAGCTCGCCATTGAGCGCGAGCGCAACCGCTACGAGCTCCACTTTCCGCGCCGCTCCGCCTGGGATGGAGCCTTCGGCCGCCCCGGCTACGATGATAACGACGACTACAACCCCCTCGACGCTTACTGTGTAGACTGATCTGCTCCTCCCTCCTGGACATCTTGCCGCGAAGTTTGTAAAAATCGGCAAGATTGATTATTTTTGCAGACCGTACCATAAGAACAATCGTAATAATCTAATATCGTTTATATGAATAAGAATCTATTGTATTATCTGCTGCTCGCACTGCTTTTCACTGTGTGTGGCGGCAATGCCGGTGCAGTTGTCACCCTGACGGGCGAGGCTGCATCCGCCACTTTTGCTTTCAGTGAAGGCACTGACGGCCAGACGGCCACATTTAACAACTCCGAGTGGTTTCTTAATTCAAAAGTGACCTACGGGGAAAAGCTTTTGCTTAAAGGAAAGGATAACAAGGGGAACAATCAGACACAGTTTGAACCCACTGAAAAGCTATCCTCAGCATCGGCCGCAAATGCTATTCATTTCACCTTCCAGCCACTGCCCGGACTTGCGTTTACCCCCACCAAAGTGTCGTTCAAGACCACCCGCTACGGCACCGACGGCGGCAGAATCGATGTGGCTTGGGAAAATCCGAACGGAACCACAAAGTCGCTTGCCACTAACATCCAGCCTCCGCGCGACAATGCGACCCCTTCGGTGGGCGAACTTAGCTACACCGTCAGCGGTGCCACGGTGGCCGAAGGTCCCTGCGGCTTGCTCATCAATCTCTATTCGCTTGATGCCGGCAAGCAGGTGGGCTTCTCCGACATTGTCATTGAGGGAACACTCTCAGGCACCGAGCGCGAAGTGCCTGTGCTCGCTTCTTTCAAGGCTAACGGCATTGAGTATAAGGCTGACGATGTCTTCACGCCCGACGGCTATAACTACAAGGGCACCATTGAGCTCTGGGCTGCCGACAATATGATTTCCGCATCCAATCCCATCTCGGATATTGTGGCTTCGAAGGGCACCGTTGGCGAGGTGACATACTCAGGCGACAATTCAAAATGCACCGTCACCATCCCCCTCTCTCTTGACAATTCTACCGTCAACTATGTGGCCACATTCCAGCGCCGCCCGTTCTACACCTTGACCTATATCAACACCGACGGCACCACTATGGGTACACAGAAGGTGGAGAAGGAGGCTGCAATTGGTGAGTTTGCCGTTGATTTCAACAAGGCAAAGGCTGCTGAGGGCTACAAGGTGCGCGGATGGTTTGTAAACAAGACCGTGGGCCAAAAATATAAAACCACCGATATCATCACACGCGACATCTCGCTCTATGCTGTGGCCACCGATATCGAGACTGCAAGCACACATAAGAAATACACTTTCGACCTCACAAATCAGTATTTCTACCCCGAAGACCACGATGTCCTCAACATCATTGGCGGCGCTTGGCACGACAATAAGCACGGCTGGGCATTCGGAAACGGCGACAAGATTGAGCTGCTCACCGGCCCCAAGGCCACCATCACAGTAGGTCTTTGTGAGTATGGTTCGGGAACAGGCATCACCGTCACCGATAAGAATGGAAACACCGTCGGCACTATGGACGGCAAGGCTGCCGAGGGTCACGATGGCGAGCTCGCTGTGTTCAACTATGAAGGCGACGCCGCGCCTGTCACACTCACCATTGAAGGCTCCGGCGAGATTTATATCCACTCTGTGCGCATCATCAACACCGCCGAGATCTATTACGACCGCGAGGGCGACTGGTATGTGGTCAAAGCGGGCGACGCTGATAGTTTCCTCGACGTGATTGACGCCGTCAACGCTGCCAACATTGCCCCCAACTCTCCCCGTGCCTACATTTTCCTCCCCGACGGCACCTACGACTTGCGTGAGACCGTGCTGACAACAATCACCGGCCACAATGTCTCCCTGATTGGTCAAAGCATGAACGGGACGAAGATTGTCAATGCTCCTCACTACACCAACGAGGGCATAGGCACCACGGCCACTATCAAAAATCAGAGCACCGGCCTGTATATGCAGGATCTAACTCTACAGAATGCTATGGACTATTATGGCGCTATCGATGCCAAACTCGGTGGCGGTCGTGGCGTAGTGCTTCAGGAGAAGGGCACAATGACAATAGCCAAAAATGTCACGCTCCTCTCTTATCAGGACACATACTACACGAACAACGCCGACGGCAAATACTATTGGGAGACATCTGACATCCACGGCACTGTCGACTTCTTCTGCGGCGAGGGCACAATGTTCTACAACAACTCTACCATCACCGTCGAGAAGCGCAATCGCGACGGTAAGGGTGGTTGCACTCTCACAGCTCCGTCTACAAAGGTCGGCAACCGCTACGGATATGTCTTCTCCGGCTGCAAGATTGTCAACTATGCCGAAAACTATAACTACGGACGTGCCTGGAGCAACGAACCGCGCTGTGCGTTTATCAACACCACGGTGATGGACAGCAAACTCGTCTCCTCACGCTGGACAGCCGAAGGTATGAACGTTGTCGCCAAGGAATTTGTGGAGTATCGCACCGTCGACAAGAACGGCAATGTCGTCTCCCCCTCATCGAAAGTTATTGAGTTTAAGAAAGGCTCCAGCGTTAACAAGATGGAGACCATCCTCACAGCTTCGCAGGCTGCCGAGTTTGCTCTCGAAAAGGTCTACCCCGACTGGAATCCGGCCGAGGCAACCGTTCAGGTGGCGGCTCCGGCTTCCGTCCTGACTGAAGATGGGGTCATCACTTGGGAAGCTGTGACCGGTGCAAAAGCTTACGCTGTGTTTGACAATGGCAAGTTTGCCGCCATTGTTGAGGGCACATCCTATCAGCCCGCCGAGGCTACAGGCCACACATTTACCATCCGCTCAGCCAACGCTATGGGCGGTCTTGGTGCCCCGGCCACGGTTGGCTCCTCTGCTCTCACCTCAATCGAAGCTACCGAGGAAACTCCGGAAGTAATCTATGACCTCCGCGGCATCCGCGTCACCAACCCCGGCCACGGCCTTTACATTGTCAATGGCAACAAGGTGATTCGCTAATCCCCACATCCCATAAACCTCAAAAAGCGCCCGCTCATTCCCTCGAGCAGGCGCTTTTTGCATTCCAAATTCCGCGCTCAGCGGCAAAATCAGCATTTCAAATTCTGCGCTTAGCGGCAAAATATCATATAACCACTTGTAAAACAGTGCAATTGCATCGACAATTCATATCTTATCTACACGAAGGATTACTCGCGTGAGGCGGAGCTGATATATCTTCCTGTCTATATGACTCCGCTCATCTGACTCCACACGCACCTTATTCTAAAGGCCGAAGATGAAGATGAGGCCGATGCCTATGGGTGCGAGGTAGCGGAGGTTGAATATTATTATTCTAACGCTGATGCGCAGCAGAGTCGACGGTGCTGAGCCCAGCAACTCAAGGCGCACTGTGTGGCGCTCCACAATCCATCCGGCAAATATAGATATCAGTATCCCGCCCACCGGAAGGAGGATATTGGAACTCAAATAGTCTGACAGACTGAATAAATTGAGCCCGAACACTCTGATGCCGTCAAGCTTTCCAAATGAGAGGCTGCAGAGCGTCGACAGCACTATCACCACCATCAATGTCAGACTTACGGCTTTAAGGCGTGACATGCTCAGCGACCGTTCCATATAAGCTATCAGAATCTCAAACATTGAGAGTGTGGATGTGAGCGAGGCCACAAAAAGCAGTATGAAGAACAGTGTGGCCCACACTATTCCGCCGGGCATATTAAGGAATATTGATGGGAGCACTTCAAATACGAGTTGCGGGCCGGCCGAAGGTTCTTGACCATACGTAAAGACGGCGGGAAAGATTATAACACCGGCCATTATCGCCACCAACATATCGAGCAGTGCTGATATGGTTGCCGTCTTGACAAGCGGTGTGTCTGCCCGGAAGTAACTGGCATAAGTAATCAAGCATCCCAATCCGAGGCTGAGCGAGAAGAAGGCTTGCCCTAACGCTCCAAGCACCACGCTTGGCGTGATGGCGGAAAAATCAGGCTTAAAGAGAAATTCAAGCCCCTCGGCAGCCTTGGGAAGCATCAAGGAGTTGATTACAAAAACCAATAGTATTACAAACAGGAGCGGCATCAGGATATTGCTCATTCGTTCAATTCCCTTTCCTACGCCTCGTATCAGAATCACATAGTTGGCGGCAAGGAATGCCAGTATCCACCACAGCGGCTTAACGGCATCGGATGAAAATGCTCCAAACTGAGCGTGTAGTTCATCTGCTGTCGTGGCGCCTCCGAAACTGATTACTGACTGATAGATATACTCCACCGTCCATCCTGCAACCACTGAGTAGAATCCCAAAATTAGCAATGCTGCCGCCAGACCCATACGCCCCACCAGTCGCCACAGTCTGCCTCCATTGAGTTTGGTGAACGCTGTATAGACATCGGCTCCCGAGCTATGGCCTATCAGAAATTCAGCGCATATCACCGGGATGCCGAGTATCAGCACAAAGAGCAGATAGACAATCAGAAAAGCTCCGCCTCCGTGAGCACCCGCCTCGTAGGGGAATCGCCATATATTGCCAAGCCCTACGGCTGACCCTACGGTGGCTGCTACTACTCCGAATTTAGTGTTAAACTGATTTTTCTTCATCTATGTATGAGTTGGCGGTTTGATATGATTTGATCTAATGCTCTGTGACTTATGGTGTGGGGCGTTTCCAAGGAGGTGTGTAGCGGAAGGTGGCATCCAGGGCTCCGAGGGTCATTTGAGTGATGCCTCGAAGCAGCGCCATTCTGCCTCGGCGCCATTCGCGCCACGCTTTGAGGGGTATCCGCAAGGGCCAGGAGCATGGATGCTCAAGCGAAATGCAGGCTCCTGTTGCTCTGAGGTCGCCCGTAGCACTCATAGGGCGTGTGCCTGTAGAGTGGCCCGGATGGGTGGTGATGGTGATTGGGAAAAATCTGATGTTGAGGCCGAGCCGACGGGCTGTGAGGAGCAGGATGGCGTCTTCTCCGAGGCTCCAGCGAGGCGATGCTATGCCGAAGTCTGGGTCATAGCGCAGTGCGCCGGCACGGCTGCTGCGCCGGATGGCTATTTCGATGTTGGATGCATAGTAGCCTTTGGGAAGGGTTTGCCCTATGGGACATTCCGCAGCGGGATAGGTTTTTGTGTCAGGCCCGTCGTAGCGAAACAGGGCCATCTCCATCTGTGGGTGTGTCTCAAATGCGTGGATGACGCTTTGTAGTCGCTCCGGAGTGTAGATGAGATCATCATCGGCTATCAGCTGTATGTCGCCGCCGGCATGGGCCAAGGCGTTATTGCGGTTGTGGCTTTGGCCGATGGCATCGAAGCGGTGAATCTCAACGTCGGGGCGACCTGCAAGAGATGGGGGGATTGGGGCGTCACCATGAGATTGCCAGGAGACTATGTATCTCACACGGTCAATCGGCGGCAAAACCACGTCGGCCACACGGAGGATTCCGGCCGGCGTGTGGGTGGCTATGAGGATGTCAAGGGTGAGCTGAACGGACATCGGCTCAGAGGTGTTTGCGGTAGGCTCGGCGGCGGCGGTGCAGGCGTTTCTCAAAGTATTCCCATTGCGACTGTACGTTGTGGTTCTCTTCGAGTTCGAGGTTTGTTTCGGCAAATTTCACGCCGTTTTTGATATAGATGTTCAGCAGGTCGTAGAAGAAGAGGGAGTTGACTCCGCGCGACTGGAATTCCGGCTTAACGGCGATTAACATCAGGTCGACCACATCATTCTTGCCTCGGAGAGCTTTGAGGAGGTGCCACCATCCGAATGGGAAGAGACTGCCACCTGATTTTCGGAGAGCCTTGGAGAGGGAGGGGAGGGTGATGCCCACGCCGATGAGGCGGTCAGACGCATCGACTACCAGACTGACGTATTCCAAACGGATGAGGCTTAAGTACATGTCAATATAGTAGTCAATCTGACGCTCGGTGAGCGTAGAGTAGCCGTAGAGGTTGGCATAGGCTTCGTTGATGAGATCGAACAGCGCATGCCCATAGTCGGCCTTGAGTTTGGATGCTGAGGTGTATTTTACTATGCGGAGATTGTATTTTTTCATTACAATCTGGGCTATCCGGCTCATCTTTTCAGGGACACGGTCAGGGACAGTGATGCGGAATTCTATCCAGTCGGTGTCTTTGACATATCCGAGACGCTCTACGTGTTGAGGATAGTAGGCGTGGTTGTAGATAGTGGCCATTGTGCCCATTTCATCAAATCCGAACACGAGCATACCCTCGTGGTCCATATCCGAGAAGCCCATAGGACCGATGATTTCAGTCATCCCTTTAGAGCGAGCCCAATCTTCAGCGGCAGCAAAAAGGGCGTCGGTGACCTCAACGTCGTCAATAAAATCCACAAATCCGAAGCGAGCCTCTTTGCGTCCGCTTTTTTCGTTGACGAGATTGTTGATGATAGCTGTGATTCGGCCTACGGGCTTGTTGTCGCGATAGGCCATAAAAGATTGCGCCTCACAAAAGAAGAAGGCCGGATTTTTGGCCGGGAGCAAGGTGTTGACGTCGTCGAAAATCAACGGCGGGACGTAGCAAGGATTGTCGCGATACAGGTCAATGCCGAATTTGACGTATTTCGTGAGCTCTTTTTTTGTGGGCTCGATGGGAATGATGGTTACAGACACGAAATGTATGATGAAAATGGTGATGAATGGGATGTGAACAGTGCTGCCGTCTGACTCGGAATCTCAGGATTTATCCCTGATGGGCGGTGGGCGGAGTTGAGCCAAAGCAATATGGCAATCATAGCCAGGAGGAAGGCTATGATAATGAGGTAAATGATGTGTGTGCGACGAGGTTCGAGAGCAAGGCGCAGGGAGCTGAGTGTGGCATATCGCCGACGAGGGTCGGGGTCGGTGCATCTGTCGGCCACACGCCTCAGGCGCGGGTCGGGGTCGGGGACGGCATCGAGGGCCTGACCGAGCAGGAGGCCGTAGTTATAGATATCATCGCCGGTGTCGGCTTGTGAGAGCGCCTTGCGCTGCTCGAAACCCACATCAATGAGCTTAAGATTGCCTATGTTTTCAGTGAAGATGACGCGGCTTGCATCGAGCGGTTTGTGAGCAAGATGGTTTTCCTGAATATAATCAAGGGCATCGAGGAGCTGATGGTGCAGCTTGTGGATGTGGGCGGAGGTC
>JAFLRW010000092.1:0-272 GCA_022511285.1 Duncaniella sp. | reverse complement strand
TTGCTGAGGGAGTCGCCGTAGACATCGTCAGTGATAATACAAAGACCCAGCCCGGGGACCTCTTCGAGGTCGTTAATCATAATGATGTGAGGGTGAGCCAAATTATATCTGACATCAAACTCCCGACGAATCATTTCCTCATATTCGGGCACACCTTTCAGCTCGGGGCGCAGTGTTTTGAGCATCAGCCATTTGCCGTGCTTCTTGGCGGTGTAAATGTGATAGAACTCCTCGTCCCACTCGGGGAGGTGTTCTATCTCGGTCCATTTTGG
>JAFLRW010000091.1 GCA_022511285.1 Duncaniella sp. | reverse complement strand
AGGGTGAGCAGTAATCCGATGATGGTAACAGAGTCAAATTTCTTGATAAAGACATTGTTGAAATAGTCAATGCCGCGGCGCTTCACTATGTAGATGCGTGTGGCCACACCCGCCACTAACGGAATCACCACAAAAAGCCCTACAGAGAGCAACAGAGTGTCCATCGGCACACTGACGCCTCCAATGTCGAGGAGCAAGGCAACTATCGGCGCGAAGGCAATGAGGATAATCAAATCGTTGAGGGCCACCTGCACCAACGTGT
The DNA here is from genome assembly GCA_022511285.1 of Duncaniella sp. Lineage (GTDB taxonomy): Bacteria > Bacteroidota > Bacteroidia > Bacteroidales > Muribaculaceae > Duncaniella. Next base: position 7,283 of record JAFLRW010000091.1, on the reverse strand, counting down.
AGGCAGCATCTCCGCGTGTGAGCCAGCTCCATACAAATACCATTGCAGTGCATGGCGCTGCTCCGAGGAGCACAGCCCCCGACAGATACTCGTCGGCAAGCTGCCCCGGAATGAGCGACTTGAAAATGACAAAGAAAAACAGCCAGGCAATGCCAAACATTGTGAACGGCTTGATGAGCCAGTTGGTCACGCATGTCACTATTATTCCACGTGACTGTCGGGCTACGTTGCGGACGCTCTTAAAATCAACTTTGAGCATCATCGGATAAATCATAAGCCATATAAGTATGGCTATCGGAGCCGATACGTTGGCATATTCCCACTGTCCGAGGAGGTCGGGTATGGCCGGCCATAATTGCCCAACGGCTATTCCGGCCAAGATACAGAGGGCTACCCACAGGGTTAGATATTTTTCAAAAAGACGCATAGGTGATATAGGTGCTATTTTGTTGTTTGCCGAACGGCGAACATTATTTCAGAAAAAAACGGGGTGAAGGGTTATGTCGGTCAGCAACAATCATCGTCGCAACACAGACACTGACTGAAGAAAGAGCCAAACAGCCGTTTCGCTTCCTCCCAGGCAGGACGATTGATGCAGTATTTCACTTTTGGTATTTCTACTTCCCCCGTAATCAGTCCTGCCTCTTTTAATTCCTTAAGGTGTTGCGACACGGTGGCCTTGGCAATAGGTAATTCTTCGTGGATGTTACCGAAATAGCACTTTTTTCGGCCTGCGAGAAAGCATATTATAGCCACACGGGTCGGGTGGCCGAGGGCTTTGGCATAACGTGCGATGCGTTCGTGGTCGGAAGTGTATCCTTTTGTTGTCATATCAGAATGAGGAGGAATTGTTCGCAAAGTTACGAACAAAAATCCGATTGTAAAGAAATATTGGTGAAAAAACTTTGCCAAGACAAAAAGTCTTGCTACCTTTGCAGCGCAAAACCTGAAAGGAAAGATGCCGGAGTGGTCGATCGGGGCGGTCTCGAAAACCGTTGTGCCCTTGCGGGCACCCAGGGTTCGAATCCCTGTCTTTCCGCAGTTTTCATAATGGAGGCACCCGACTTTATCCCCCAGAGGTAAAAAGTCGGGTGCTTTGTTGATAATTATAAGATTTTCTTATGGGTATAGAAAAAGCAGTGCTTAACAGAGCGCGTCTGCTATTGGGCGATGATGCTATGGAGCGGCTCTCCGATGCAAAAGTGATTATCTTTGGGGTCGGCGGCGTGGGCTCTTGGTGTGCAGAATCGTTGGTGCGGTCGGGGGTAAGTCAACTGACCATTGTGGATAGTGACCGCGTTTGTATCACCAATATCAATCGTCAGCTGATGGCTACGGTGGCCACAGTGGGCCAGGTGAAGGTGGATGCATTGAAGGAACATCTTTTGCTGATAAATCCGTCGGCACAGATAGAGACTCACCAGCAGATCTTTTGTGCTGAGACGGCAGATGATTTCAAGCTTGAGCAGTATGACTACGTTGTTGATTGTATTGATTCTCTCAAGGATAAAGCATTGCTGATAGAGATGGCCACGCGCACTCGCTGTCGGTTTTACTCGTCGATGGGTGCGGCTCTTAAGCTTGACCCTACGCGAGTGAAGGTTGGTGAGTTTTGGACTGTCAAGGGGTGTCCGCTCGCTCGTGCTTTGCGCAATCGCTTCAAGCGCTCCAAGCGTTTTCCTTCCAAAAAGTTTCTCTGTGTCTACAGCGACGAACTATTGGAAAATAAGGGCTGTGAGGGAACGTGTGGCACGGAACACTGTATGTGTCCCAAGGCGGCCAGCGGTCCCGGCGATGCCGCGCTGCTCAACCACGAATGGTGTAGTTCTAAGGCGCAGATTAATGGCTCGCTAATGCATATCACATCTATGTTTGGGGTAATATTAGGGGGATTGGTGATAGAGGATATAGTCAAGACAGAAGCCTAAGATGGGATAAAAATTATTCATCCCCGTCCTCGCAATCGCTGCGTGGAGGGGGATGCTTGCACTACACTATATAATAATTAATCTAAATTTCATTTTGCAAACACCCGTCACTATTCGGTTGTGAAGGTTGATGTTTGCAGTCACAAAGTTAGTGCTAAATAAACCAATTCAGCTGTAAATTCAACCAATCGGCCATAGCGTTCAACTAATCGGGGTAGAAATGGGGATTATTCGAGTCTGAGAATCTCGATGTGGTTGGGCGCAGCGAAATGCCATCAGCTTGAGGGGGCATTATTTACCCGGTCGGCCAATGGAGAAGCGGGTGAGATAGTCGGCAAACTCATTTTTATAGCTGTCTCCTATCGGTATATATGTATCGGGCTCAAAGACGATTCGAGCGCGCTCCACACGGTCAATGAGTTGCATATTCACGATATATGACCGATGCACTTGCAGGAAATGGGCGGGTAGCTTTTCGCGAATGGCAGCAAACGAGCTGAGAGTGACCAGAGGGGAAGGGTTGTCGGCAAGATAGATTTGCAGATACTCGCCATAACCCTTGACATATAGAATATTGTCAGTTGCCACTCTCACATATCGATAGTCGGTTTTTATAAAGAGGCTTGTTTCACCCTTAGACTCAGATGCAGGCTGGCGACTCTTAAGGGAGTGCAGCGCAAGGGCTTTTGCGGCGGCCTGGCGGAAATCGTCAAACCCGAACGGCTTGAGCAGGTAGTCAACGGCCGAGAGTTTGTAGCTGTCAACAGCGTAATTGTCATAAGCGGTGGTAAAGATTACCATGGGGGCCGAGTGGAGAGATTTGATGAAGTCAATGCCGCTAAGGTCGGGCATGTTTATATCGGTGAAGATGAGATCCACTTCGTTGGCGGCAAGAAATTCCATAGCCATCACGCTCCCGGAACAGGCTGCGGCCAGTTCGAGAAAAGGCACTTTGCTGACGTAGGTGCGTAGCTTTTCGAGCGCAATGGGCTCGTCGTCAATTATCAGTGTTCTTAGTGTCATAGGCGGGTAGGGTGAGGGTGACGGAATATATGGTTTCGGTTGGAGCTATGTTGAGTGAAGCCTTGCCGCCATAGATGAGTTCGAGCCGGCGGCTGACGTTCTTTAAACCAATGCCTTGCTGCCGGTCCGGGTCAGCGGGATGAAATGAGTTTTCACACTGAAAGACCACCTCACCGTTGGCAGTCACCTTAACGGATACATCCACAAAACTCTGTTGGCGATAGCTCACACCATGCTTGAAGGCGTTTTCGATGAAAACCAAGAAGAACAGAGGAGGGATATTTACTCCCGACATATCTTTTTCGGAAGGGAGAGACGATTGGATGCTTACCTTGTCCACAGGGTATCGACGCCGCATCAGTCGCAGATAATTCTGCACGAATGCCACCTCGTTGGCGAGAGGAATCACTCTCTGCGAACTCTCGTATAACATATAGCGCATCAAGTTCGACATATCAATCACCATTTCCTGAGCTCTTTCGGCATCAATTTCTATCAGACCGTGGATATTATTGAGCATATTCATATAGAAATGTGGATTAATCTGCGCCTTAAGATATGCAAGCTGACTCTCGGCGTTGGTCTTCATCAGATTTTCATGCTCAAGACGGTCATAATAGCGCTGAAACATAAGTGTGGTAGCAAGATTGGCTCCAATGACAAGAATAGCGTAAGTGAAATCCAGAAATAACGGCAGAGGCATCAGCGGTTGGATGCCGTGGTGATTCAAGGTGTAGTGAGGTCTTAATGGCGGAATCACATCATCATAACTGATGAAAATGACATATTCACACACCCACACAGCCATAACGGCGGCAAAGGCGCAAAGCAGATAGATTTTCACGCGATTGCGCAGAAGCAGGTGGGGGATGAGCAGATAATTGTTGACCAAAAAAAGGAGCACATAGGGGCATATTGAGCGCAATATCTGCCACACTACTCCGGCATCAATCAAAGGCATAGAGAACTCGGCGCGGCTACGCATAGCGTTGAGCAGCAGCAACGCGCATATCAGCACCCACACCACAGCATAGGCCACAGATTCAGATTTTCTATCCCGTTTCATAGCAATTGCAAAGTTACACACAGAGCTACAATTCACCAAATTTAATCAACAAAACGCCGCGAATATGCGATTGAGAGTGTGAAAAATTTGGCACAAAGAGCAAAAATGATTAATTTTGTGAGTCTGAAATATGGACATGCCTTGGTAGTTCAACGGATAGAATGGGAAATTCCTAATTTTCAGATAGGGGTTCGATTCCCCTCCGAGGTACTAATACTATGGACGGAATTATTGTAGGAATAGGCGAAGCCCTCTGGGATTTGTTGCCCCAGGGTATGAAGTTGGGTGGCGCGCCGGCCAACTTTGCTTACCACGTGTCGCAGTTCGGGCTGCGAAGTTGTGTGATTAGTGCTGTTGGCGATGATTCTCTTGGTAGAGAGATTCTTGATACGTTTGCCGCTAAAGCGTTTGATTCTCAGGTGCAGATAGTTCCCTATCCAACAGGGACCGTACAGGTGGAGGTTGACGCAGACGGTGTCCCTCGATATGATATTAAGGAGGAAGTGGCTTGGGATAATATTCAGTTTCTTGACGAGTTTAAGGAGTATGCCGCTCAGACTATAGCGGTGTGTTTCGGTTCGTTGGCTCAGAGAAGCGAGGTGTCGCGTCGCACGATAAAGCAATTTATAGAGTCGATGCCTCAAGGGCAGAATCGGCTTGTGGTGTTTGACGTGAATCTGCGTCAGAATTTTTATACGAAAGAGATTATCCATCAGTCGTTGAAGCTGTGTAATATACTAAAAATCAACGATGAGGAGCTTGAAACGGTCAGCCTGATGTTGGGGTTGAACGGTATGTCGCCGGAGGAGCAATGTCGGGAGCTTGTGAGCAAATATAATTTGAAGATACTCATCCTTACTTGCGGGGTGAATGGCAGTTATGTCTATACTGCTGAAATGAAGTCGTTTCAGCCTACACCACAAGTGGTCGTGGCCGATACGGTGGGCGCCGGCGACTCGTTTACAGCAGCGTTTATATCTTCAATCATTAAAGGTAAGAGTATAGCCGAGGCCCACTCTATGGCAGTCAAAACGTCAGCTTATGTATGCTCACAAAAAGGCGCTATGCCCATACTCCCGGCGGAGCTGACTGCAAATTGAGAGAGTGGGAAATATCTATGGCCGGAAAGATAAATAAGACCAATGCCGCCAGGCTGCTTGACCGTGCAGGAGTGGAATATGAGTTGGTACCCTATACGGTGGATCCTGACAACCTTGCAGCTGACCATGTTGCCGCAGAGTTGGGCGAGGATATCAACCGAGTGTTCAAAACCATTGTGCTCCGCGGAGAGCGCAGTGGCCACTTTGTGTGTGTGGTGCCAGGCAATTGCGAGATAGATCTAAAGAAGGCAGCTAAGGCCGCCGGCGACAAGAAGGCTGACCTTATTCCGATGAAAGAGTTGCTCGGGCTGACCGGCTACATTCGTGGCGGCTGCTCGCCGGTGGGGATGAAAAAAATGTTTCCAACGTATTTTCACTCCACCGCTACAGCTTTTGACTGCATCTATGTATCGGCCGGACAGCGAGGTCTCCAGTTTAAAGTGGAGCCTCAGGCTCTTATCAACTATGTTGGAGCAACGGTGACAGATCTGGTAAAGGATGACAATGATGAGGCGCTATGAACACATTTGGGACCATATTCAGACTCACAAGTTTCGGCGAAAGCCATGGAGCCGCCATAGGCGGAGTTATGGACGGAATGCCGGCCGGTGTGGCCATTGACCTAAACGAGGTGCAGCGTCAGCTCGACCGTCGCCGTCCGGGCCAGTCGGCTGTGACATCCTCGCGTTGCGAGAGTGACTGTGTAGAGATTCTTTCCGGACTTATGGACGGTGTCACCACCGGGACTCCCATAGGGTTTATAATACGAAATGAAAATCAGAAATCACGAGACTATAATCAGCTAAAGGATGCCTTCCGCCCTTCACATGCCGATTATGTATATACGGAAAAATATGGGCTGCGTGATCATCGTGGCGGAGGTAGAGCGAGTGCCCGAGAGACAGCCGTCAGAGTGGTGGCCGGAGCCTTTGCTCGCCAGGCTCTTGCTGCATTCGGAATAGATATCAGGGCCTATACATCGCAGATAGGTTCAGTGACCATCACCGACCATTACAGCAATCTCGACCTCACCCAAACAGAGAGCAATTGTGTGCGCTGTCCGGATCGTGTTGCAGCCGCGCAGATGGAACAACTTATCGCTGACATCCGAAGCCAAGGGGATACCATTGGAGGCACTGTGACCTGTGTGGTCTCCGGAGTGCCTGCCGGGTTGGGCGATCCTGTTGCGTCAAAACTGAGCGCATCCCTGGCCTCAGCTATGCTTAGCATCAATGCCGCTAAGGGGTTTGAATACGGTGTCGGTTTCAAGGGGGCTGAGATGCGGGGCTCGGAGTGTAACGACCTTTTTGTTCCGGGTTCGCAGCTTGTTCGGACCTACACGAATCATTCCGGCGGAATTCAGGGAGGAGTGTCAAACGGCGAGGATATCTATTTTCGTGTGGCATTCAAGCCTGTGGCCACACTGATGCGTGACACACAGTCCATTGACAGAGAAGGAAAGCCGGTCATTATCAAAGCCTGTGGGCGGCACGACCCTTGTGTGGTGCCTCGTGCAGTCCCCGTGGTTGAGGCTATGACGGCCATAGTTATTCTTGATGCCTTGCTACTCAACCGCTGTGTAAGGATATGAGTTTGTGGCGAGACTATTCCGATTTTCTCGCTTGCCATTTCAGCGGCAAGATGCAGAAATTGGCAGTGAATGCCGGATTTTCCTGTCCCAATCGCGACGGCACCAAAGGCTTTGGCGGGTGTGTATATTGCAATAATGCCTCGTTCAATCCCTCTTATTGCTCAGATGCGGAGAGTGTGACGGCTCAAATAGAGCGCGGCAAGTCGTTTTTCGGGCGAAAATATCCCGACATGCGATATCTTGCTTATTTTCAGGCTTATACAAATACTCACTCTGCCGATATTGAACGCTTGATGACTCTATATGAAGAGGCTTGCAGTGTTGACGGGATTGAGGGAGTAATCATAGGTACACGGCCTGATTGCGCCCCCGATCACCTGCTTAGACGAGTGGCTGAATTGCCGTGGGCAATGATGGAATATGGAGCTGAAAGTTGCCATGATGAAACATTGAGCCACGTGAACCGATGCCATACGTGGGCAGATACTGTTGATGCCGTCAATCGAACGGCTTCATTAGGCATTCCGGTGGGCTTGCATCTGATAATGGGGCTGCCTGGCGAGGATGAGGATATG
>JAFLRW010000090.1 GCA_022511285.1 Duncaniella sp. | reverse complement strand
TCACCGTTACGCCTCTTCCCAGAGATACATACGGTCAGATGGACGGATTTTGCGCGGCACTTTGAGCGAAAAATGCTGTCCTTTGGTGACCACCGGCACGGCATCGTAATCCAAACGCAGTTCGCCGGCGGTCATAATAATGGCTCCGGTGTCGGTGCCGGTGATTATTATTTCGTCGCCGGGATGGAGCTCTCCTGCCTCAAGGATAAATTCACCCACCTCCAATTTGGGATAATAACGCACACCTTTAGCAATATAGCGCTTTACACGTGTGGCCGAGGAGCCGTATTTGGCTGACCACTCTCCAAGGCGCTGCCCAAGATAGTATCCGTCCCAGAAACCACGGTTGAACACTTTACACAGGCTCTGTTCCCACTCTGCGATACGCTCAGGAGTATAGGAGCCGGAGCAGATGGCGTCAAGCGCCCGGGAATAGGCCTCCACCGTCAGTTTCACATACTCCGGACCGCGAGCTCGTCCCTCGATTTTAAACACTGTGACTCCGGCATCTATCATCTTGTTGAGGAAATGGATGGTGCGGAGGTCTTTGGGCGACATTATGTATTTGTTTTCAATATCAAGCTGATCGCCCGTCTCGCGGTCGGTCACAGTATAGCCCCGGCGGCATATCTGAGTGCAGGCTCCGCGATTGGCGCTCGAGTTCATCTCGTGCAGGCTCAGATAACATTTGCCCGAGACAGCCATGCAGAGCGCGCCGTGGCAGAACATCTCGAGGCGCACCAATTCTCCGCGCGGACCGCGGATATTGTCGCGTCTGATAGCCTCGCTTATTTCACTGACTTGCTCGAGGGTCAGCTCGCGTGCCAGCACCATCACATCAGCCCACTGTGCAAAGAATCTTACAGCCTCAACATTGCAGATGTTGAGCTGTGTGGAGATATGCACTTCAACTCCCACGGTTCGGGCATAGCTTATGGCGGCGATATCGCTGGCTATGATAGCTGTGATTCCCGTGTCGGCCACTGCGTCAATAATCTCGCGCATCTTGGCCATCTCGCCGTCGTAGATTATAGTGTTGACGGTTAAATATGTCTTCACTCCCGCCTCGCTGCAGATTGAGGCTATACGGCGGAGGTCGTCAAGCGTAAAATTGACTGACGAGCGAGAGCGCATATTCAGGCCCTCGACACCAAAATAGATAGCGTCGGCGCCGGCTTCGATAGCTGCGTGGAGCGATTCGTATGACCCCACCGGGGCCATCAGTTCAAAGTCTGTTCGTTTCATATCGTATCTGCACAACCTATACCATCAGGCGATAGACAGCCTCAGTATCGGTGGGTGTCATAGTCCAATATCCGCGATAGGGGTTCCCCTTGTCGCGGTGGAAGTCGGCAGTAAATTTGGCAAAATCCGGGTCGGTGATTCCAAGGTCGCCCAAAGTGAGTGGAAGATTGAGTTCTGCAAAGAATGCACGGAGCGCAGCGGCTGTGGCAAGGGCTGCTTCGCGGTCGTCAGTTGCCGTGACGCCAAACACTCTCCGTCCTAATTGCGCAGGTTTGGCCGGAAGGCGGTCTGCCATATAGGTAATCCACGCCGGGAAGACTACGGCAAGTCCGGCTCCGTGGGTCACTCCATAGAGTGCTGACAACACGTGTTCCAACCCGTGAGAAGTCCAGTCCTCACGCCGTCCGCAGCCACAGATGCCGTTGTGGGCCAATGTCCCGCTCCACATTATGTTTGCGCGCGCCTCATAGTCGTTGGGGTTGGCTATGACGCGGCGTGCAGAGGTCATTATTGCGGTCAGGAGCCCCTCCGAGAGGCGGTCTGTCACCTCCACATCGGGCGTAGTGGTGAGATAGCGCTCTATGATGTGGGCCATCATATCGGCCACTCCGGCGGCCGTCTGGGCCTGGGGAAGAGTCATGGTAAGCTCCGGGTTGAGCAGAGCGAATACCGGTCGCAATGCCTTGTCGGTGCGTATTGAGATTTTCTGTCCGGTTTCCTCATTGGTTATCACCGAATTGCCGCTCCCCTCGCTTCCCGCAGCAGGGATGGTGAGCACTACTCCCACGGGGATGGCATCAGTCACCGTTGCGGCTCCGATATAAAAATCCCAAAAATCCCCATCATAAAGAGCGCCTGCTGCAATAGCCTTGGCTGAATCGATTACTGACCCTCCGCCAACGGCTATAATGCCGTCGACACAGGCTCGGCGGGCCATCACTATAGCCTCGCGCACCGGAGCGGCAGTTGGATTGGGGGCTATGCCGCCAAACTGGATAAAGGGAACGCCCGACTGCGACAGTGAGGCTGTGACACGGCTCAACAGGCCGGAACGCACTGCCGACCCCTGGCCGTAGACCACCATCACACGTGACCATCCTGCCTCAGCTGCAAGCCGGCCCACTTCATTCTCCACTCCACGTCCGAAAAGATAGCGCGTGGGCGCTACGTATGAGAAATTATCCATTCTATTGTCCTTATGATGACATCGCTCAGCAATGTCAATTATTGATTTTTTTCTATGAACTTCTGCAAAGGTAAGAATTTAGTTTGATGTTTTAAGCAATAAACAGGCTAATTTTGGAGTTTGAAATAAGGAATCGAATAATTATGCTTGAACTCCTTGCTCCCGCAAAAAACGCTGAGATTGCTCTCGCGGCCATTAAGGCCGGGTGTGATGCCGTCTATATTGCCGGACCAAGCCACGGCGCCCGTCGTGCTGCTGCCAACTCCATTAGCGATATACACCGTGTGGTCGACGCCGCCCACCCTTTCGGCGTGAAGGTATATGTAACAGTCAACACCATTATATATGACCACGAGCTGGACGCTGTGGAGCGGATGATATGGGAGCTGTGGCGTGCCGGAGTCGATGCCTTGATAGTTCAGGACCCGGGATTGCTCAGGCTCAATCTCCCTCCCATCGACCTTCACGCCTCGACACAGTGCGACATCCGCACTCCGGATAAGGCTCGTTTTCTGCACTCCGTTGGATTCTCACGCGTAGTCCCCGCCCGCGAACTCTCCATCGACGAACTCGCGGAAATCCACCGCGCGGTGCCCGAAGTGGAAATCGAGGCGTTTGTCCACGGGGCTCTATGTGTCAGCTACAGCGGCGACTGCCGTGCAAGCGCTATGGCCGGAAACCGCAGCGCCAATCGCGGCGACTGTGCCCAAATTTGCCGCCTGCCTTTCAATCTCACTGACACGAGGGGCAACATTCTCATAGAAAACAAACACCTCCTGTCGCTGCGCGACCTCAACCGCTCCGAATCGCTTCGCGAAATGGCCGAAGCCGGTGTCTCTTCGTTTAAAATCGAGGGACGGCTCAAGGATGCCGACTATGTGGTCAATATCGTGGCCCACTATTCCCGTCTGCTGGATGAGATAGTGGCCGAAAGCTGCGGAAAGTTTCAGCGGGCATCCTTCGGGCACTCGCGCTGCAATTTTACTCCGTCACCCGTCAAAGCTTTCAATCGAGGCTTCACCACTTATTTCACCTCCGGTCGGGCTCCTGACGATGGGATGGCATCAATTCACACCCCGAAAGCCATTGGCGAGAAGGTGGGCACCGTTGTCAGCTCAACCGGCAGTGTAATCTCCGCTCATCTGTCGGCTCCGCTTGCCAATGGCGATGGTCTCGGCTATTTCGACCGCGACAACCGATTTTGCGGCTTTCGACTCAACCGCATCGACGGCACAAAACTCTATCCTGCCCAACGGCTCTCAATCCCTGCCGGCACCACGCTGTGGCGCAACAAAGACAAGGCCTGGGATGAAACAATGGCCTCCGCGCGATGCTCCCGCACCATCCGCGTCGATATGGAGCTGAAGCTGCTGCCGGGGCTTGACCGCATAGCGCTCCACCTCTCCGACGAACGCGGATGCTCCGCATCTGCCATCATTCCCCTCCCCTCGCCCGCTCCCGAAGCCCTTACCCCACAGGAAACTCACCGCAGCAAGATTCTCTCCAAACTGGGCGACACCATCTACACTCCCGGACAGATCTCCGACCGTGTTGGATGTCGTTTCATCCCGGCCTCAGCGCTTGCGCAGCTGCGTCGCGAGGCCATATCGGCATTAGACAGCGCCGCCCGCGCCACATATCGTCGACGGGAGCGCTTTGCCGAAAAGCTCTCCGCCACACTCCCGCATGGAACGGCTCTCTCCTTCCACGATAATGTGGCAAACCATCTGTCCCGTCAGTTCTATTGTGATCATGGCGCCACTGAGATACAACCCGCCGTCGAGCTCTCACGTCCGGAGGGGGAGACTGTGGTGATGACCACTCGCTATTGCCTCCGACGCGAATTAGGCCGCTGCCTTAAGACTCCACAAGGCCGTCGATGGCCCAATCCCCTATGGCTGCAGAACGCCAACCTTCGCCTACGCCTCGATTTCGACTGCTCACGCTGCGGCATGAACCTCATCCTTCCTGATAGAAATGAATTGTAACCAGAAAAAGTCAAATTGCCAGTTAGGTTTTGCCGGGCTGTCGGCCTTAGTGTTTGGAATGATGGTGGGCGCCGGCATCTTCAATATTCCACAAAATATGGCGGCCGGAGCCGGATTGGGGGCCGTATTGCTGTCGTGGATTATAACGGCGGCCGGAATGCTGCTGCTGGTATTCACATTCAAGAGACTTTCCGACAGTCATCCGGAGCTTGACGCCGGGATTTATCAGTATGCCGCCAAAGGCTATGGCCCCTTCACAGGTTTTGTGACTGCGTGGGGTTATTGGCTGTGTACGGGGTTTGCAAATGTGGCCTATGTCGTGATGCTCAACGACACTATCGGAGCTCTCTATCCTCCGCTTCTCAACCACGGAGTCGACACTATTCTCTTCGGCTCAGTGCTAATCTGGGGTATATATCTGGTCATAATAGCAGGAATGCGCACGGCAAAGATACTGACTTCGGTCCTCGCGGCTGTGAAGGTGGCCACTATTTTGCTCATTGTCATCCTGCTTGGCCTTAACATACGCTGCGGAATGTTTTCTATTGATTTCCGGGGAGAAGTCTCGCAACTCGGAGGTTTGGCCGAGCAGGTTAAGAGCACCATGTTGGTGACCCTATGGTGTTTTATCGGCATCGAAGGGGCCGTGATGATGTCGGGGCGTGCGCGGCGCAGTTCTGATGTGGGAAAAGCCGGCGTGACGGGATTTTTCACAGCGTGGCTGTTGTATGTATTAGTGTCGGTGTTCTGCTTCGGAGTGATGATTCGCGGAGAGCTCGCCGAGCTTGACAATCCCTCGGTGGCCTATGTGCTCCGCACAGTATGTGGCGAGTGGGCCTACTGGCTTGTAATCATATCGGTGATAATCTCTTTAGGCGGTGGGTTGGTGGCCTGGACATTGGTCTGCGCCGAGGTGCCCTATAGTGCTGCCCGTGTCGGCATTTTGCCGCGACAGTTCCAGCGGCTCAACTCCCGGCGTATGCCTGCGTTCGGGCTGTTCGTGTCGAGCATAGTGATGCAGGCATTCCTGTTCATTGTTATGACGGCCGAGGATATCTATCTGGAAGCGCTCAACATCACCGGAATGATGATACTTCCGGCCTATCTTGTGAGTGGAATGTTTCTGTGGAAGATATCACTTGGGCGCGACCGTATGGGGGTGACTATCGGAGCCGCTTGCACGCTGTTCTGCCTGTGGATGATTTATGCCGGAGGGCTTGACCTATTCACTCGCACGTCTCTATTCTACATCGCCGGACTCGGGTTTTGGGTTAAAGCACGCCACGAGCGCGGGTCCCATCGGCTGAGCCGCGACGAGGCTGCGGGACTTGCCGTCATAGCGCTTTGCGCCTTATGGTCAGTGTGGCGGATGGTGTAATCACTACATCGACAGCTATATCGTGATTCTCAGCCGGGATTATTCCGGCTTCAAGCAGCTGACAATCATACACTATTCCGATTTTGTCGACCTCTGAGCCTGACAGGAGCCTGTCATAATACCCCTTACCGCGCCCCACTCGATTCCCCCGCACGTCATAGGCCACCACCACAAGGTCAATCTCCGAGAGGGTGACAGTGTCACTCCCCTCCGGCTCACAGATGCTATAGGCCCCGGGACGAAGAGTCATCCCATCATAGGGGAGTATCTCGAGATTCTCACCATTGACGCGCGGCAGGTAGAGCCGCTTGTCGCCGGCCCATTTGGCTATAAACTCTCTTGATGAAATCTCGTCGGGGAGCGAGTGATAGAGTAGTATATGGCGCGCTTTTCCGAACTGCTCCGTATGCTCCAGCCTCTCAAAGGCTTTGCGAGCCTCCATAAGAGCGGCTGAGGGTGTGAGCAAGGCTTTGCGGGCCTTAATCAGGCTGCGAATTTCTCTTTTGTCCATCTATTCGGATAGGTATGGCGCTCTTGCCCGTGTTGAGTGCCTTGATGGCCGTCCGGACTGTGGGATCGGTAAGATTGTTCACCTCGAAGTAGCCTTGCACACCATGTATGTTGCGCGCTATCATTGCTTTCAGCGTGTTGAGCAGCAGTGTACGCGAGATGTTTATGTAATACCACCGTGGCGCCACTCCATTCTGCTTGGCATACTCTACAAACTCCTGCAACAGTGTATCGTCGTCGGGTAGCATCTCGACAACCTCCCATCCCGCAAAACTCTTACTCAACGTCTCACGATGGCGGTCGGCATACTCAAAAGTGAATTTATTGATTAGCCCCTTGTTGAGCACATTTAAATAATAGGTGGTGACACCCAATGTGTCGTTAGGCACAAAGATGTCAGGCATAATCCCGCCGCCGCCATAGACGGTGCGTCCGTGCAGTGTGTGAAATTCCTGCTCTTTGTTCTGGCGAATAGAGTCAGCCGAATACATCTCACCATGCTCGTAGCGGTCCAGGAGGTCGCGTTCATAGTCTGTCCCCGGAGCGTATCTCTTCTGGATACATCTGCCCGAGGGGGTATAGTAACGGGCTATGGTAAGCCTCAGCGCACTCTTGTCAGGGAGTTCAAACTGGTTCTGCACCAATCCCTTGCCGAATGAGCGGCGCCCCACAATCAGTCCGCGGTCATTGTCCTGCATAGCGCCGGCAAAAATCTCACTTGCTGAGGCCGAAATCTCGTCGATGAGCACCACTATCTCCTTATCCTTAAGCGCACCGGAGCCATCGCTGCCCGAGGCCGGTGTTTCAGGCTGATGTGCGCCCTTCATCGACACTATTGGGAGATTGGCTTCAAGAAATTCATTAGCCATCAGCACTGCCATCTCCATATATCCGCCGCCATTTCCGCGCAAGTCGATGATATACTTCTCAGCACCGCCCATCATCACCTGGGCCAGCGCCTCGATAAACTCCGTAAACGTGTTGGCGCCGAATTTATTGACTCTTATATAGCCGATGCCCGGCTCTATGATGTATGCCGCATCAATAGATGTGACCGGAATAGCTCCGCGCACCACATCATACTTCAACAATTCGGCAGATGTGGCGCGCTTGATGCCGAGGCTCACAGTGGTACCCTCGGGGCCGCGAAGCATACTCTTTACTTTTACATCCGAGAATCCCTTGCCGGCCACAATGCTGTCGTCGACGGTGACAATACGGTCGCCCGGCAGAAGCCCCACCTTCTCCGACGGACCGCCGGAGATTACCTCAAGCACATTGATGGTGTCGCCCATCAGATTAAACGAGATGCCTATGCCCGA
>JAFLRW010000009.1 GCA_022511285.1 Duncaniella sp. | reverse complement strand
GCCGCTGCTATCCGCGGGCAGATATCTTGGTGATGGGTGTGGGCGACCGCGGCGAAAAACGTGGTGGCTCCGTGGTGTCGATGTCCACCGCCCCGGCTATGATTACCGCGCAACGCGATGCCGCTCGCCGCGCCCACTGTCTCTTCTGGGACACCCGCGAGGCTATGGGTGGCGAGGGGGCCGTAGTGGAGTGGAGTGCTGCCGGCGACATCAACAAAGACTATATCCATATGACTCATAAAGGGGGCGCTCGTTTGGCCCGACAACTTTTTAATGCGATACAACACTCACTGAATCAATGATACGACACTCTCTAAAGCATATAGCCCACGCTCTGCTTCTCGCATCACTCCCTCTTGCCGTCGCGGCGCAGCAACCGGCTGACGCCGACACTGACGCCGAGGAGGTGGATGTGGTGGTCACCGACGATGACGAGAGCGAACTTTTGGCTGCCGGCGTGGTGGAAATTCCCGGCGAGGCTGACGATATTGATATTCCCATCCCGTCGTTTATACGACGGTCGGCTAACCATATTATTTACAACGGGGCTGACTGGTCGGCCTTGCGCCGGGCCTTTGAGCGTTCCGACAAGGCTCCCGTGTCAATCGTATTGATTGGCGACAGCCACATCCAGGCCGACATATCGAGCGGCACCACACGCGACTTGCTGCAATATGACTTCGGCAATGCCGGACGCGGACTTGTGTCCCCGCTGAAGATATCAGGCACCAACGAGCCATCCAACTATTTCTTTCAGAGTCGCAACTCCTGGATTCCTGTCAAGCTGATGAGCTCTACGTGGCGGCAGACGGTGGGCTTCACCGGATGTTCCATCCGCCCGTCATCCTCATCCTCCGAGTTTACCATAGGCACTTCAGAGAAGGATGACTACAATCCCTTCACCTCAGTGACCGTGTTCCACTCCGGACGCTTTGTAATCAACAGTGTGCGCGGAGAGTCCGACGACCCGCTGCAGTTCCGCTCCATCCCGTCGCGTGATTATACTCAGATACTCCTCCCATCTCCGCAGACACGCATCACCATTGATTTTGCCTCGGCCGGCGACCTCACGGTGTTTGGGGCCTCTCTTTCCGGCGATCGGCCCGGTGTGTTCTACCATGCCATAGGCAATAACGGAGCTGCCTATGAGACCTATAACCGCATAGGCACTGTGGGTGCCGGAATCGCCCCGCTCAACCCTGCGTTGGTGATTGTCTCGCTCGGCACCAATGAGGCGTTCGGGCGCCTTGACACTTCGGCGTTCACTCGTGCCGTCAATCGTCTTGTCTCAAATATCCGCACGGCTAACCCCGATGCTCTGATTCTGCTCACCACACCTATGGAGTGTCAGAAATCGGTCACTACGACCAAGAAGGTGCGTGTCCGCTCCAAGAAAAAGGGGCAAAAGGCGCGCACTGTCAACCGCACCTCGCGTTCCTATGCCGTCAACCACAACATTGCCCCGATTCGGCAAGCCATTCTCGACTATGGTAAGCAGAACGGTATCGCCGTCTACGACTGGTATGACATAGCCGGCGGCCAGGGAGCCAGCAACACGTGGGTGGCTCATAACCTCTTTGCAAAGGATCGTGTGCACCA
Organism: Duncaniella sp.; assembly: GCA_022511285.1. Classification (GTDB taxonomy): domain Bacteria; phylum Bacteroidota; class Bacteroidia; order Bacteroidales; family Muribaculaceae; genus Duncaniella. The sequence goes on along the minus strand of JAFLRW010000009.1, from coordinate 24,072 downwards.
CACTCACGCCGCCTATCGATTGGAGGGAAGACTGCTCTACGAGGCTATTATGGACGCGTTGAGAAGCAATTGATATCTACTCTTTGACCTATATCCTCACCTATAATGCCGGCACCTGACCAACTATACGCCAGATTTCTTGAGCTTTGCGAACGGCTCAACATCGACCTCTCAAAAGTGGTCGGGCTGTTGACCTATGACCCTGCCTCGCCGCTGCTCTTCAACACAGGCCTCTTTCTGCTCCTTTTTGCGGGATTTCTGGCTGTCTACAGACTCTTGCGCCACTTCCGCACGGTAAGGATGCTCTTCACCATCCTCTTTTCGCTATATTTTTACTACAAGTCGTCAGGCCTTTGCGTTCTGATTCTCCTTGGAGTGGCTTGCAGCGATTGGCTTCTCGGCCTATGGATGGGGGCTGTGAGCCGTGGCTGGATACGCCGTCTGATTGTGGCGCTCAACGTCTGTGTCAACGTCGGGATGCTCCTCTATTTCAAGTATTTCAATCTCATTGTCGACACTATCGGTCAGTTCTTCGACACTCGCATTGACTTCGAGACCCTTCTGCTTCCGGCCGGAATCTCATTCTTCACCTTCCGTTCCATCAGCTATATCGTCGACCTCTATCGTGGGGTGCTTTCCCCCTGCCGGTCGTTGTTAGACTATGTGTTTTATCTCACCTTCTTCCCGCCACTCCTTGCCGGCCCGGTGGTGAGGGCTCGGGATATGCTCCCACAGGTGGCGTCGGCTCCTGTGATCTCTCGCCGGATGGTGGGCGAGGGGATATGGCTCATTATGCTCGGCATTGTAAAAAAGATGGTGATAGCCGACTTTATTTCCGGAAATTTTGTTGACCGTGTGTTCGACAATCCTGCGCTCTATAGCGGTTTTGAGAATATGATGGCCTCCATAGGCTTTACCATCCAGCTCTATTGCGATTTTTCCGGCTACTCTGATATGGCCATTGGCATAGCACTGCTGCTCGGATTTAGATTTAAGGAAAACTTCAACGCCCCTTTCAAGGCTCAGAACCCCACCGAATTCTGGCACCGCTGGCACATCTCGCTCTCCACCTGGCTGCGCGACTATGTCTATATTCCTCTCGGGGGAAATCGCTGCTCGCGCGCGCGGGCGTATTTCAATCAGTTTACCACCATGGTGGTGGGAGGTCTCTGGCACGGAGCGTCATGGATGTATGCCATCTGGGGTACGGCTCACGGCATTCTGTTGGTGGGCCACAAGATGCTTCGTTCTCTTCTTCCCGGACTGAAGACTGTTGCCTGGCTGCGCCCCATAAATATGCTTGTCACTTTCCTCCTCGTCTCAGCCATCTTTATGCTTTTCCGCTCTCCGTCGCTTGACGACGTGCAGATGATGTGGCATCAGATTATCTATGACTTCCATCTTTCCGTGGCGCCACAGTTTGTTGAGGGCTATCTCACCATAGTCATAGCTCTCGGCGTGGGCTATTTTGTTCACATTGCCCCGCGCTGCATCACAGACCCCTTCCGCCGGGTCGTAATCGCCGCGCCTTTACCGATTCAGGCCATTCTGCTTGCCATAGTGCTCCTTGTGGCCATCCAGGTGCGTCAGGCCGACATTGTCCCCTTCATCTATCTGCAGTACTGATGCCTACTTCTGCATAGCGCGGGCAAGTTCGCGCTTCGAGTCTCGCTCCTTGATGCTCTGGCGCTTGTCATACTCCTTTTTGCCGCGGGCCACCCCGATTACTAACTTTGCCAGGCCGCGTTCGTTGATGAAAAGGCGTAGCGGCACCACCGTAAAGCCCGCTTCCTTGCCGTTTTTGCCTAATTTAGCAATCTCTTTCTTCTGTAGCAGCAGCTTGCGGTCGCGCCGAGCCGTGTGATTGTTGTACGACCCGTAGAAATATTCAGCCACATACATATTCTTTACCCACACCTCGCCGTTCTCAATGTAGCAAAACGTGTCGGCCAGCGAGGCTTTCCCCTCGCGGATTGACTTGATTTCAGTCCCCGTAAGCACTATCCCGGCTGTGTAAGTGTCTGTGATAGCGTAGTCAAATGTGGCCCGCTTGTTTTTGATATTTATTTCCTTGCGGGCGGCGTTATTGCGTGCCATAGGCTCAGAGTATCATTGAAAAAACGTAATAGAATATATAGGGCGGCATCAGTATTCCGAGAATGGCCAGCATCATAAACAAGCCTATCTTGTCAGGCTTCACGCGCATATAGCCCGTTCCCTTCCACTCCACAAGCGCCACATAGCAAGGCAGAAAAAAGAGCACTATCGAAGTCACCGGCAGCCATTGGCCTATGGTGGTGATTACAGCCGAGAGTCCGAGCACATAGGCTGTGAATGTCCCGCATCGATTATCGTCATAATCTCCTTCGGTCATCGGCTCGACAAACACCGAGAGCATAAAAACACCGAAATAATAGCCGGCAAAGTAGGCCACAAACCACACTATCATATCCACAAACAGCTTCATCGGCTGGACGTGGAGGTGAAACAGCAGTCGGGCATAGACACTCATAGCCATTAGAGTGATTAGCGGATAGTAGCCGCCAACGAGCAGTGAGTGCACATCCTCATCGCCTTTCTCTATATCCTCCCATCCGTTGCGCGGCGACAATATTAGCTGAAACAAATATTTGAGATATGTTTTCATCGTCTTTTTTGGTTGTGCAAAAGTAATCAAACCCCCTGATATTTCCAAATTTAATCCGACAGGCTCCGGGGATTGAGATTGCGAATTTTTAAATTTGGTATTCAGCGCCAAAATCGTTAACTTTGCAATATAATCACCTGCATAATATTTTGACATTATATATGGAAGTAATCGGAAAAATCATTCAAGCCTTTGATGCCGTTGAGGGTGTCTCAAAGGCCGGCAATCCTTGGAAGAAGCGTGAATATGTGCTCGAAACATTGGAGACATATCCCAAAAAGGTGTTCTTCAATTTTTTTGGCGATCGTGTTGATCAATATCCTCTGGCTGTAGGGCAGACTATCAAGCTGAGTTTTGATATCGACAGCAGGGAGTTTAACAATCGCTGGTATGTCGACATCCGTGGTTGGAAGTCAGAGCCTTACGATCCCTCCCAGGCTGCGGCGTCAGCGGCTCCGGCAGCTACGGTGGCCCCTATGTCGCAGATGCCTCAGGGTTATTCAACGCCCGGGGCGCCCGTTCCGCCACCCCCCGCTGATTTAGCTCCTTCTGCCACGGATGATCTCCCGTTCTGATTCCCTGACTGTTCACTACTTTTGAATGAATATGTGTGTCATCTTTATGGCACACTTTTTTTGCACCTCTCTGACCCACTCTCACAATTAGAGCGCTCCCATTGCTGTGGAAGCGCTCTAAATATGAGTGGATAAGGGTATCAGTCGCTATTATGCTTTGGCTTTCTTGCCGCGGCGGGCATCAGTGATGTAAGCCACGGGAGCAGCCACAAAGATTGTGGCGAGTGTGCCGATGATGACACCCCAAATCATAGCAAACACGAACGAGCGGATGGCATCGCCGCCAAGGATGAAGATGCAGAGCAGCACCAGGAGGGTGGAGCCTGAGGTGGTGATGGTACGTCCGAGGGTTGAGTTGATTGATGAGTTGATGGTGTCGAAGAAGTTTTGCTTGGGATAGAGGCCCACATTCTCACGCACACGGTCAAACACCACCACTGTGTCGTTAATCTGATAACCAATCACGGTGAGGATAGCGGCGATAAACGACTGGTCAACCTCCATAGCGAAGGGGAAGAGGCCCTGGAAGATGGAGTAGAATCCAATGATGGTGAAGGCTGTGAAGGCCACTGCGGCGAGGGCACCCACTGAGAATGCCACGTTGCGGAAGCGGACAAGGATGTAGAAGAACATTGCCAGGAGAGCCACCACGACAGCTATATACGCGTCGGTGCGCATATCGTTGGCCACTGTAGGTCCTACCTTCTGCGACGACTGGATGCCGACGTTTTCGTTGGTCGTTGAGAAGTCCTCAACGCTCATTCCGTTCAGTTCGTCGGCAAGGCCTTTGTAGAGAATCTCGGTGATTTCGTTGTCCACACCCTCTTCGTCGCTGTCAATCTTGTAGTTGGTCGACACACGCACCTTGGTGTCGTCGTCGATGGTGATTACACTGAGCTGAGCGCCGTCAAAGAGGGGAGCGAGTTTGGCCTGGAGCTCGTGAGTCTTCACGGGATGGTCAAATTGCACCACATAGTTGCGGCCACCTGAGAAGTCGATGCCCTGGTTGAGACCGCGCACAAAGAGGCTGACGATAACCACTGCGATTAGCGCGCCCACCACTGCGAAGCTCACCTTGCGACCACCCAGGAAGTTGTAGTGGGCCTTGGTGAACATCTTGCCGGAGAGTGCTGTAGAGAAGGTGAGTTTCTCGAACGGCTTGGTCTTGGCAAAAGTGTTGTACACTAAGCGAGTGAGATATACTGCAGTGAAGAATGAGCAGATAATACCGATAATCAGCGTTGTGGCAAAGCCCTTGATGGGGCCAGTTCCGAAGAGGAGCAGAATCACACCGGTGATAATCGAGGTGAGGTTTGAGTCGAAGATGGCCGAGAAGGCGTTGGCATAGCCGTCGGATATGGCGGTGCGCACACCCTTGCCGGCACGGAGTTCCTCTTTGGCACGCTCGTAGATAAGCACATTGGCGTCAACTGCCATACCGAGCGCAAGCACGATACCGGCTATACCCGAGAGGGTGAGCACAGCCTGGAACGATGCAAGAATACCAAAGGTGAAGAAGATGTTGAAGATGAGCGCGAGGTTGGCGATGAGGCCGGGGATGAGCCCATACATCAGACACATAAACACCATCAGGAGCACCAAGGCGATGATGAATGACCACATACCATCCTTGATGGCCTGCTCGCCGAGCGACGGACCGATGACGGTGTCTGAGATAATGTCGACCTTAGCGGCCATCTTGCCCGACTTGAGCACGTTGGCAAGGTCCTTGGCCTCTTCAGTGGTGAAGTCGCCGGTGATCTGTGAGCGTCCACCCTCGATGACGGAGTTGACGCGGGGTGCCGAGTAGACATGGTCGTCGAGCACGATAGCCACCTGCTTCTCAATGTTGGCGGCGGTGATGCGGGCCCACTGGCGCGCTGCCTCGGGCTTCATTGTCATGCTCACATAGTTGCCGCCCTGCATTGCGTCATAGTCAGATGTGGCGGTGGTGATCACGTCGCCGCTAAGTGCTGCCTTGCCGTTGGTGGTCTTGAGGGCCACGAGCTGATAGATGGCGAGGTTGCGCTTGCCGCGCACAGAGTCGTCAATCTGCACCACTTCGGGCTTGAATTCCCAGGCCAACTTAACGTTGGAGGGGAGGATACGCTTGGCCACAGGCGATGCCAGGAGGGCATCGATAGTGTCGCGAGCGGTCTCTGAAGCGGCTCCGACGCCAATCATATTGCGGGGATTACCCACCTGGAGGAAATATTCAAACAGGCCCTTGCCATTGCCGGTGGTGTCGGCGCGCAGGGCGTTGTCAAGCTGTTGGAGTGCGCTTGAAATCTCTGTGAAGGGGGTTGTCTCGTAGAATTCGAGGTTGGCGCTCGATTTGAGCAGCTCGCGGACACGCTCATGCTCCTTTACGCCCGGAAGCTCAAGCAGTATTTGGCCGTCTTTCTCAAGCTCCTGAATATTGGGGGCCACAACGCCAAACTGGTCTATACGAGTGCGCAGCACGTTGGTCGACGAGCTCACGCGGTCTTTAACCTCGTTTTTCAGCTGTGCTTTGACGGCGTCATAGCTGTCGCCGCGCTTCACCTGGTCCTTAAACACCACTGAGAGGTCGCCCTGCGGGTCAAGCTTGCGATATTCGGCGCAGAAGATGTCGATATAGTCTGCTGACTTGTTGACACGTGCCACCGAGTCGGCGTTGGCCATCGCTGCCTCAAAGTAGGGATTGCCGTCGGCATTTGCCATTGAGCGGATAATGTCGGGCACTGAGACCTGCAGAGTGACGTTCATACCGCCCTTCAGGTCAAGGCCGAGCCCAACCGCTAATTTCTGTACTTCGTTGAATGTGTAACCGAGATAGACCTTTTCGTTAGCGATATTTTTGATGTAATCGCTGTAAGCCTTGCGTTTGGTGTCAGGGGAATTGTTGTCCTTGGCAGCCTCGGCTGCTGCATACTCCTCTGCCTTCTTCTCCCAGTGGCTGGTCACCGCTGTGAAGGAGAGATAGAACGCGCAGATGAGCACCATAAATACGGCAATCACACCTGCGACAACACTACCCAAAGATCCTTTGCCTTGCATTGTGTTAATTAAGTGATAGGTATTAAATAAATTATGTTATTGATTTACAGATTTTTGCGGGTAAAGCGCACTGCGCTCCACCTTTTCAAGTTGCAAATATACGAATAATTTTTCTAATTTCATCAGATTTTCCCCACTCATCTGCATCAAAAATTTCACTCTTTTCCCCACCACCTTATTATATATAGCGTTCACAGCACCATCCGTCCGCGCGAAGTGAAAATAATGTTAAAATTTGTTTATTCTTATCCATCATCGCCGAAAATGTATTATTTTTGCCTTCGGAATTTATGCAAACTATCCTTTAACACAGGCTTAGTCTAATCTCAAACTACACATTTGGTTTGTTTAAAGTCATAGTTTGTAGCCAATTAGATTTTTAGACACACAAAAGCAATCTAACAATTTTTTTACAAACTATGAATATTAAACAATGGTTGACACCAGCCCTGCTCTTGTGCGGAGCTGTGTTCACAAGCTGTGTTGACGACATCCCCGGCCCCGACGCAAAGGAGTTGTATGCCCGCCAGTTCATTCGCGATTTTGGCATTGCAGCCCCGGACCACGATTTTAGTATGGCAAAACAGTCAGGAGTCACTGTCGTAACAACATCTCCTGCCGACCTTAAGGTCTATGCCAAGGTAAATGGCAAAAACTATCTCTTTGCCGAAGCTCATCAAGTCAACGGCACCACCTCCATCCCATTCTGCATTCCTAAAGATGTAGAAGAAGTCACCGTCAAAGCCGACGGTAAAACCTACACTGCAAAAGCCGGCGGCACCGTTGTGCTTGACGGCGCTGCAAGAGTCGTTGTAGATGAAAAGGATATTGATGTAAAAGAAAAGAAAGATTGGGTCACATGGACAGTGACCGATGAAAAAATTTTCCATACAGACCTTGTCGATGAGCATATAGGATTATATAAGGAAAATGTGAATAATCTTGATAAAGGTCCAAACTCTTTTTATTTTGTAGGCGATGGAAAGTATCACACCTTCTATCCTTTTTATTGGAATACTAATGCATTCCATTGCTTAGGCATATACAAGGTATATAAGGATGCCTCCGGTAAAGTTATGGTAGATGATCAAGACCTCTACTATACTAAATCGGGAGAGTTGTCTGTATCAACACAATATAAGCCTGGGTATGAAATAATACATGAGGCAGGATCATTCCCATACATAAATAAAGTTGATGAGTATAATAGTACGGAATTTTTGAAGCCGGACGATTGTACGGGCATTCCATTCTATGTATATGAAGGAGATGAAAAAGTAATTCTAACTAATGATAACTGGGCTTATTCTTCTTGGACAGATTTAATTACAACAAAGGGAGTATGGACTCCTTGGGGCGAGTATGACCAGCGCATGAAGGAAGGTTATATTACTTTTACTGAGGAATCTGCAGAGTTTTATACACCTACAGGATATATTTCACGGATTGACTTTGATCCGGAAACCTGGGGTGGAGTATTTCGTTTTACAGAGTGTATTCCAGAAACTACTATTGAAGAAGTCCCTGCAGATGACGATCCTTCGTATTGGGAAAGGGCTCATAAGAATTTTGAACAAAATGAAGCTTACGCGCCGACAGCCAATACATATGTTAAAACTGTGGGGATAAGTTATATGGTTGAAGCAGGTGTGCCATATGGCTTTTATATCAAAGTCGCCCATCCTAGAGACTTGCCACAAGATCAACAAGCTCCACCAAGTTTTGATAAAGACTTTGATTATGATTATATACTATTCTCTCATGCCCCTCGAAATGAAACCTACGAAGCAAGAAAGGGGCTCTCAGAATATTATGGTCCGGATGGAGAGCGCTTTACAGATACTGATGTAAATATACGTGTTCGAAAAGCACCTTGGGGTGTTGATATGGAAAGTGGTAAATATGAGCAAAGTGACAACTTTTCATATTCCTCATGGGGCGAATATCCCCAAGAAGATGGTCAGAGTCTCTATATTTTTGCTTTTGAGGACTGTGCACATGGTTATTGGAGAGAAGATGTACCCGACTTAAATGATGTAATGTTCCTTTTTGATGATGATGTAGATCCAAAATTTGACCACGATGATGATGACGTTTTTGAAAAAGAAGAGGGAGACGTCTTTGAATGGCTTATAGCTGCTGAAGACCTTGGAGGCTCGTATGACTGGGACTTCAATGATGTGGTGTTCTCGGTAAAGGCTAAGACTGTGGTTACAGGTGGCGGAAGCGACGATTCGTCCGCGGAGGCTACTGAGACTGTTACTACTACCGAAATCACTGTGACTCCTCTCGCTTCAGGCGGTACTCTCCCCGTCTATATTATGTTTGACGGCACAATCGACGGCAAGGAAGGATGCTACCACATAGGCTCCGAACTTCACGAGTGGTTTGGCAGAAGTAATCCAAGAGGCTCTTTGCAGCCCGTTATCAATGCCGGCACTCAGCACACCGGCCTCAAAGCTGCTTCAGTGTCGTTTGTCGTTGATGGCCCGTGGTCGCTCGACGCTCACAAGGACCGTGGCGACTGGGTGCCCAACGGACGTAATATGGGAGGCTTCTGGATACTCGTTGACCACGAGTCGACCTATACTGCCACTACTTCCGGCACTCAGCCAAAGGTGGTGGGGGCTACCGAACAGTTTACAGACGAGACATATCACAAAGTGACGCCTCCCGACCCCAACGAGGTGGCAAAAGCTCCACAGATGATATGCCTCACCGGTGATTGGCACTGGCCGAAGGAACGTGTGAACATTAGCGGGCCTTATCCCGAGTTTGAAACTTGGCTCACAAAACAGGACCATAAGTGGTATGACTCCTCTAATTTCCCCTCAAATACCGTAGGCAGATAATCAATAGTTATCGTAATAAGCACGGCCAAAAGTTCGAAAGAGCTTTTGGCCGTGTTGTGTTGATGATTAATTGAGGCGGGATGAGGGCTCAATCACCATTTCTGATAGTGGACATTATCGGGATTCCATTTGTCTTTGGGTGCGGGGGATTGGGCGGGGTGGCCCATGGTGATGATGTTGAGCGGAATAATGCCTTCAGGCAGGCCCAACACGCGGGTCACCTCGGGAAGCACGGCCGGATTGGGGTAGACGCCACACCACACGGCTCCGAGCCCATAGGCGTGAGCGGCCAGGAGGATATTTTCGGTGGCTGCCGAGCAGTCCTGAACCCAGTAGTCCATCTCTGTTTTGGTCTTTGCCATATCGCCACACACTATGATGGCGGCAGTGGCAGTCTTAAGATTGGCGTGATGGTGAACGGCGTCGAGCGAGTCGAGTGTAGAGCGCTCGGTGACCACTACGAACGCCCACGGCTGGGCATTGACGGCCGATGGGGCGGCCATGCCGGCCTTCACTATCTGCTCGAGAGTGTCGGCGGCCACGGGGCGGTCGGTGAACTGGCGAATGCTGGTGCGGGTCATGATGTTTTCAATCACGGCATCTGTGGCATTTGCGGTGCAATTTTCGGCCTCGCAACAGGCTTCCTTGCTGTTGCACGAAGTGATAATTCCCATAAAGCAAAGTGTGCTTGCAATAAGTTTTAAATGATTCATTTCAGTTGGTGTGCTTTTAGTGTGTGATATTAAGGGGTTTATAATGTTTCAGCGCAATATTTTCACCGCCTTTCCACCCTGGCGGACTATATAGGTGCCTGCGGGGAGGAGGGTGACGCTGTCGGCCACACGCCGGCCGGAAAGGTCGTAGACAGCCACGGGGAGGTTGTCGTCGATAGCCGCACTCTCCAGTCGGCTCTCCTCGCCAAACCCTTTCTCCCCCTGGATGGCTTGGAGTGAGCTCTGATAAGAGGTGATGGCGGCTTTGAGCTGTGTGTTCACCTCGTGGTCCTCATCATCTTTGGCATTGTCGAATTTCCATTTGAAGTCGCCCCCCTCAATGCGCCCGGCGGTTGCCATAACCACTGAGGGCACTGCCTCGGCGGGGTCGGGGGTGTAGGCATACATTTCAGGTGCGGTGTCAAAGTTGTTGTAGGCCCACGAGCCTTTTACGGAGAGGATGGTGGGTGGCACCTGCTCGCTGCGTTCGGAGGCAAGATAGGCGTCGAACTGTGTGGGGTGGTCGGTGTGGTAGACGAGTTTCATTGATGGCGACTCGGCAAACAGATTTCCGTAGGCCTTGGTCATACCGCCATCCTGCCCCGAGAATGTGCCTTTGAGGGTATATGTGCCGGAACTTTCGTCATAAGAATCGGTCCCCTGTCCTGAAATCATCATCGGGCGTTTTACGCCTCTGAAGTAGTTGTTTTCAATAAATGCTGAAGTCTCTGTGGTGTTGCCTATGCAGTAGACGGGGACCCCGTCATAATAGTTGTTGTAGACGTGGGCGGTGATATAGTGCAGGCGCGGGCAGCGCGAGTCGGCGTGGTCAAACCAATTGTGGTGATAGCTGATGCGCAGGTTTTCTTCTTCGCCGGTAGTGCCTCCACACCCCATCACCTTGCCGCTGTCAAAGAAGTGGCAACCGGAAATGGTGAGGTCGGTAGAGCGATATTTCACATCCACGCTGCCGTCGCCCTTCACCTGGTCGGCGTCCTTGCCCGGACGGCCGTAGAAGAAGTCAACGTTGTGAATCCACACGTGGTTATTGTCTGTGTCAAACGACACCGCATCGTCGCCAAAGAGCATTATGCCCACGTTGCGCACTTCGATGGCCGATGTGCGCTTGAAGCAGATGCCGTAGCCATAGAGGGTGGCGTCGTTGCCTATACCTTCGAGCGTGACATTCTCGTGCATGCGGTCGGAGTTGTTGTTGCCCTGGAAGTTGACGTAGTTGCCATCCTTGAGCCCGTCAAACTGCGTGTCGGCCACCGTGCCGATAAATCGCAGCGCTATCGGAGTCTTGTCAAACCCCTTGCTGCGCGCTTCCAGGATTGCGGCCAGCCCGGTGACGGCCTCTTTAGTGCCTTTCTTGTCTTTAATCACATCCATAGTCACAGTATTGACTGTGGCAGGATGGATGTAGAGCACCACGGCGTCATCTTTCAGAGAGCCGTCAAGATTGTAAGCTCCCGGCACTTTGCCATCGGTGAAGGCAAATCCTTCGCGCACATAGGCGGTCACGTCCACTTCAGTCGTGGTGCCGCTGTCAATAGTGGAGCCTGCGGCATCGAGGGCGCTGATGCTGAGGGTGTATTTGCCGGCCGGGAGCCCCGGGATGTCAACGCGAATCCCGTCGGGATATTGGCGCACGAGCGGCAAGTCGGCCTTCACTGTTATCCCCTCGCTGCCGGTCGGGATGGCTGTCACCTCATAGGTGGCGGCTCCGGCCACGGGTTGCCACATTGCCATTGCGCTTTCCTGATATCCTTCAGCGCGTGTGATTGCTATCTCGCCGGATGCCATAAACGGCACCAATGCTCCGAGAGCCGTGATAATAAATGTCCTCATAGTGCAAGAATGTTTGTGTGCTGTTATTTTGGTGTGTGTTAGATTGTTCGGCCGGGATAGGCTTGGAGTGCGGCGGCGAGCACTTTCATGGCACGGGCCAGGTCTTCTTTCTTGAGCACATAGGCCATGCGCACCTCGTCGTGTCCCATTCCGGACGAGGTGTAGAATCCCGAGGCGGGTGCCATAAAGATGGTGTCGCCATTAAGGTTGAAGTCGCGCAGACACCACTCGCAGAAACGGTCGGCATCGTCGACGGGCAGTTTCACCACCGTGTAGAACGCTCCCATCGGGATTGGTGTGTAGCAGCCGGGGATTTTGTTGAGTTGGTCAATGAGGAATTTGCGGCGCTCCACATACTCATTGTAAGTCTCAAGCATATAGCCCGGAGAGGTGTCGATAGAAGCCTCGGCCACAATCTGTCCCAACAGCGGGGGCGACAGGCGAGCCTGGCAGAATTTCATGATGTTTTTCTTGAGCTCGGGATGCTTGGTGATAAGCGCTCCGATGCGGATGCCACACTCATTGTAACGCTTTGACACAGAGTCAATCAGCACCACCTGCTCCTCCACACCCGGCAGATGGAAGGCTGAGATGTAGGGCGCTCCCGTGTAGCAGAACTCGCGGTAGACCTCGTCGGAAAACAGGAAGAGGTCATATTTCTTCACCAGGTCGCGTATCTGCAGCATCTCTTTCATCGTGTAGAGATAGCCGGTGGGGTTGTTGGGATTGCAGATTAATATTCCTTTGGTGCGCGGAGTGATAAGCTCCTCGAACTTCTCCACCGGGGGTAGCGAGAAGCCATCGTCGATGGTCGAGGGCACGGTGATAATCTTTGCTCCGGCCGAAATGGCAAAGGCCATATAGTTGGCATAGGCCGGCTCGGGCACTATTATCTCATCGCCCGGGTCAAGGCAGGCTAAAAAGGCAAAAAGCACGGCCTCGGAGCCTCCGGCGGTGACTATGATGTCGTCAACATCCACATCAATGTTAAACCGGTGATAATACTCTTTGAGTTTGCAGCGCAGCGACAGCAGTCCGTCGGAGGGGCTGTATTCCAACACCGTGCGGTCTATGCGGCGCAACGCCTCGAGCCCCTCGGGAGGAGTGGGGAGGTCGGGCTGACCGATGTTGAGGTAAAACACATTGATTCCCCGCTCCTTAGCTTCAGAGGCAAGGGGGGCCAGACGCCGGATAGGCGATGCGGGCATCAGGGTGCCACGTTCGGAGACTTTAGGCATATTATTCAGATGTAAAATGAGTGTGTGTCAGACTTTCTTTTCGTAATCGCGCACTGTGGCGAGAATCTGCTTGTCCGGCTCCGTGAGGGGCACGTGGCGGCGGCTCATCATTCGTTCGGCCGTGTCGAAGAAGCGTTCCAGATCGCTATCCTTCATCCCGGCGGTGGATCCTTCGCTAAACGAGGGGATAAACGTGCGCGGGAAGCCGGACCCGTAGAAGTTGACCCCGACTCCAACCACGGTGGCAGTGTTGAACATCGTGTTGATACCGGCCTTGGAGTGATCGCCCATTATAAGACCGCAGAATTGCAGCCCGGTCTGCACAAAGCGCCCTTCGCTATAGCTCCAGAGGCGCACGGGGCCGTAGGTGTTTTTCAGGTTTGACGCCGTGCAGCCGGCTCCGAGGTTACACCATTCGCCGATTACGGCATTCCCGAGAAACCCGTCGTGGGCCTTGTTGGAATAGCCGGTCATCACCACATTGTTGAGCTCGCCCCCCACCTTGCAGTAAGGTCCGAGAGTGGTGGCTCCATAGATTTTGCCCCCCATGTTGACCACCGAGTGTTCACACATAGCTATCGGGCCGCGCAAGCAAGCCCCTTCCATCACCTCGGCATCGGGTCCAATGTAGATTGGCCCGTGGGTCACATTGATGTTGGCACACTCCACCTTGGCACCTTTCTCTATGAAAAGTTGCGAAGGAGAGCCCACCAGACGGCAAGTGTCGCTCAGCGGCTCCGACTCCCGGCCGGCGGTCAGAGCGGCAAAGTCGGCCTCTATCGCAGCACCGTTGAGCATAAACAGATCGGTCACCGTGCGGAAGGCCAACGGCTCCGGCCCCGTATATGTCACCGAGGCGTCGCCCGTGCCCCTGCGGGCCAAGGTCTCGCCCGAAGCGCTCACCAATGACTCATTGTCGCCGAGACGACATATAGCCTCGACCAAATCCGGATTCGGGCATATATGGGCAGCAATGAAAAGGTCGGCTTCAGGATTTCGGGGATATTTCGCTGACAGATACTCTTCCGTCTGCCACGAATACTCCCCCGGCAGAGCCCTGCGCCATTTCTCAGTCTGCGTCATTGCTCCGAATCTCACCTCCCCGATGGGGCGCGTGAAGGTCAGAGGCAGCAGCGCGGCGCGCACTTTATAGTCGTCAAACAGTATTATGTTTCTCATAGCAGATTACTTCTATTATTTGTCACGCACAAAAATACAACATATTCCACGATATACAAATATCATATTGAATAAATTATAGCCTGTTTATTAAAAAAGATTAATTATTGGTCAAGATATTGTGCATTTGGATAATAGTGAGTAAATTTGCAGTCGGAAAGAAAGCACCATAGCCGATCTTATCCGAAGCCGGAATGATTGACTCTCAATTATTACGCATTAATAATCTTCGGCTTTGCCGGTAAGGGCGGCCACGCGGCCCACCGTCGTGATGATGATTGGTCCGGTCGAGTAGACGTGGTGTAGTGTAAGTATGATATAATCTCTACATTAATTTGGATGATATAGTTCAAGTAACTATCGAATCACAAATGCCTTTTGGCTTAGTCCGACACTCCTTGTGGAAAGAAGTGTCGGATTTTTTTTGTGAGAAATCGAAGCGTGTGTGCACCTCCCCTTGCTACGCCGTAGCCGGGTTGCTCATATAGCTCGGCGGAAACGTCGGGGGGCAATTACGAGAAGCCCCGCCTTGATGTGTCGGAACAACATGCAAGGCGGGGCTTAGTCGGAATATCGGGCTACGGCCTGCTATTTCACTGTGGTGTGAGGGTGCAGGTGTAGGGGACAGACGAGAAGTCGAGGGTGACGAGGTAGGTGCCGGCGGCCACGGGGATGTTGGCGCCATTGCCGATGAGGGCGTCGACGGAGCCTCCGAGGTTGATGTCCCAGTTGTCGTTCATTCGGAATTTAAACTCGCCGTCGGTGAGGGTGAGTATTCCGGTCCAGGTCAGGAAGTCGGCCGATGGGGTGAGGTTGGTCTGGCCGTCCCACCCGGCAGGGGTTGCGGAGCCAATGATGCCGAGGGTGGTGATCTCCGTGAGCGAATAGGTGAGCTCGGGGATGGAGACAGTGGCATAGTAGAGGGCATTGGCCGGGGCGGAGAGATTGCCGCCGGTGGGGTCGAGGGTG
This sequence comes from Duncaniella sp., assembly GCA_022511285.1. Classification (GTDB taxonomy): domain Bacteria; phylum Bacteroidota; class Bacteroidia; order Bacteroidales; family Muribaculaceae; genus Duncaniella. The sequence continues at coordinate 9,009 of JAFLRW010000009.1, read as the reverse complement.
CCGGGGGTGGCGCCTGCGCCATAGTTTGTGCCGTCCCAGTTGGGGGCGGTGGTAAACTTAAACTCGCCGTCGAGGTGGACGTAGCCGCTAAACCATTTATAGTCGGCAGAGGTGAGCACCTGCGAGGCCTCCTGATTCCAGCCGTTAGAGTTGCCGGGGGTGTAGAGGAGCGAGAAGGCACTCTGATAGCTGTAGGCAAGGGTCTCCATATTGATTTTGAGTTCGTAGCTACCGGCGTGGTCAATGAGGAGCGATGCGGGGGTTGAGGCATCGGTGGAGGCGAGGAGCATGCCGTCGGCATCGGTAAAGGCGGGATATTCGCCGCCATAGTAGCCCGCGGAGAGGGTGCCGGCGGCCACTGTGGAGGCCGGGACTACCACAAACTCATATCCGGCGCCGTCGACAGAGAGGAGGGTGTGGAAGTTGGGGTCGTCGTAAGGGTCGTAGCCCGAGTGGTCGAGCTTGACACCCCGGGCGAGGTCCCAGCCGCAGAAGGAGCCCACTACATAGTAGGTGCCCTCAATGGTGTGGTCAAACTCATTGAATGGAGCCACAGTGACAGTCTCGGCGCCATACCAGGTGTCGAGACCCCCCATGCGCACGCTCTGCGAGCCTTTGACGGCATAGACCGGGAAGCGGAGGTAGAGGGTGCGCTGAGCGGGATTGCGGCCGAAGTTTTTTTTCCAGACGCCGTCCCAGGTATCGGGCGCTATGAGCACCTCGCCATCGGCACCCATCGTAGTGGTCACCTCGATGCAGTCGGCAAACGACTGTGAGACCGACATCTGCATCATCGGGACTTCGGGGACGAATCCCTCGGGCCAGTCAGACGGGGTGGCGACGGAGGCTATTCTGATATAAGAGTCGGCCGCATTGAAAGCGCCGAGGTCGATGGGCGCGGCGGCATCTGCTCCGGGGAGCACGACGACATTGGCGGCGTCGACACCCGGGAGCTGCGGGTTGGTCTGGGGGAGCGATGTGGAGTCCTCGATGTCGTCGCAAGCCGAGAATGCCATCACAAGCGCTGCCAGTGCTAAATATTTAGTGTGATTCATTGTGTTAAAGTAGTGGTGAGGGGGTTACTCTATGGTTGTCTTATAGGGAAGCTCGTCGAGGGAGAAGGTGACTGTGTGGGAGCCGCCCGAGATTGACATATTGGGGCCATCCATGGTCATTTCGTCGGCGGGGCCGCCATAGTTGAGAGCCCAGCCCGAAGTGGGACCATTGATTACAATCTTGAAGCCACCACCCTCGGCAAAGTCGGCGGAGGCGCTCCAGGTCTTGTAATCGGCGGACGGCATGAGGGGAACGGCCGAATTGGTGTCCCATCCCTGGAAATCGCCCACGAGGCCGAGCTGGCTGACGAATGTGAGGCTGAAGGTCATGGTCTTGATGTTGACGTCGGCAAAATAGAGACCTGCGCCCTGCTCGGGGAGAGCGAGATTTTTGGCAACATCATTGTCGGAGAGCGATCCTGAGGAGACTGCGGGAGCCGCATCCTGGTCAGTGTCGGAGCCGAGGTTGACGCCGTTCCAGTCAGGTGCGGTGGTAAACTTAAACTCACCGTTGAGATAGGTGAGGCCGCGGAATTTAATCCAAGTGCCGTCCTCGTCCTGCCCATAGCCCTGCAGTTTCATCGAAGCCTCTTGATTCCAGCCGTTAGAGTTGCCCGGGACGTAGAGCACCGGGAGCTGCGGCACGAGGGAGAAATAGTCGGCCACCTGGCTGAGGGTGACGGTGTTGGAGGTGATGGTGGTGATGGCCTGAGAGTTGATTGAAGCGATGGCGCGGATGTAGAGGGGCCCGACATAGGGGGTGTAGGCCTCCTCGTCGGCGATGCCGCGCATGGCCAGGATGGCGTCGGAGACAGCCGCCTCCTTGAGGAGGATTATTGCCCCGAAGGGATCGTCGGGGAGGAGCGTGACGCTGCCCGGGATGGCATCGGCCTCATTGCCCGGCTCGGGTGTGGGGAGCGAGGCGCCGAAATCAGAGTGGATAGAGAGCTCCACAGTGTAGGACGGAGCCAGAGTGAGGCCGTAGTCGGGCTGCGAGCAGGTGAGCTCGATATTGTTGCCCGGCTTGAGCTGATAGAGCTGGGCGGAGAATGGGGGCGTGTTGAGCACAAACTCCGTGGGCTTCTGAATCATAGGGGAGTCGTCAGGCTCGCAGGATGAGAGGGAGGCCACAGCCAGCGCCACCAAGGGGAAGATATGTAGTCTGTTCATCGTAGTTGATTGATGTATTTAAAGAGGGAATGTGAGAGTGTTATTCCTCCTCGACAGAGAAAGAGAGGCCGGTTGGGTAGCCGGGATTCTGTCCGAGGGTCTCCTCAAAGGCCACGGGGATGGCGTAGAGGCTGCGATATTCGGCAATGGCTGCGCCCTCGTAGACACCGCTTTTCCAGGGCCAGGTGTAGTCCGAACCGGTGTATTTACCGAAACGGATAAGGTCGGAGCGGCGGTGGCCTTCCCAGTAGAGTTCACACATACGCTCGGCGAGGAGATCGTCAAGGGTGTAGGAGCCCACGGGGGCGGCGCCGGCGCGGAGGCGCACATCGTTGAAGCGTGCCAGACCGTCGCATCCGGTGGCTCCGTGCTTCTCACACTCGGCCAGCATCAGATAAGCGTCGGCCAGGCGGAAAAGGGGATAGTCGGTGGAATTGAAGGCTGTGGCGGCGGTGTTGAGGCCTCCGGCATTGGTGTAGTTGTCCTCAGGGGTGAAGACATACTTCACACACATAAATCCGCCGCCATTTTCGGGCCAGTCCTGCATATCGGCGGGGGTGATATCCTCGTGGAGCTTCCCTTCGAAGATGAGACGACGACGGTCAGTGGACTTGAGGGCCTGCGAGAGTTTCAAGGCCACACGGGGACCGGCCCACTGGTCGCCGGCACAGCCGTAGGGGAGTGTGTTGACCTTGCTGTTGTAAGCACCGACGGAAAGATATGTGGTGCCGCCATAGGTCTGCATAGTGTTGGCATCCTGAGGCACGGCCCAGAGAATCTCGCCGTTGCCCACATATTTGTCGTTGGTGGCGCAGAAGAGGTATTTATACTCTATAGAGGGGTCCCAGGCTATCGACTTCTGAATCTCCTTGAGCTGGTCGGCGGCCTCTTGCCACATTCCGTTGCCGGGGCCGAGATACACTTCGGCATTGATGTAGAGCTTGGCCAAAAGCATCCGCGCAGCTTCGCGTGAGACGCGTCCATAGAGCTGCTCGGCAGCCTTGGGGACGTCAGGTATGGCATCAGCCAGGTCGGCGGTGACAGCCTCGAAGAGCTTTTCGCGCGAATAGGTGGGCGGGATGGCGCCGATGGGATGGTTTGTCGTCACCCAAGGGCCCTTGCCGAAGATGTCGATCATATGATAGTAAGAGAGGGCGCGGAGCACACGCATCTCAGCCTTGAACTCCTTGATCTGAGCGTCGGTGATGCCGTAGGCCGAAGCGCCGTCAATCGCCTTGAGCACAGAATTGGTCAGAGCTATCTGATAGTTCAGGCGGGAGAAGGCCTCGTAGAGCATACGATTGTCAGGGCCGGCGTTGTTGGCCTTGACTTCGGGGACACCGGCGTCTTTCCAGTTGTCGCCGAGCACCACTTCGTCAGTGCCAAGCTCCTCGAGGTTCCAGATCAGGCGTGTGTAGATGGCGCGGCCTTCGTCTTTGACCTGGACGCCACCTTCAAACACGAGGCCACCGTAGGCACGGGCAATGAGGCCGAGATAATCTTCCTTAGAAGTCAGTTCGGTCTTGGTGGTGGCGTTTTCAGGCTCCACGTTGAGGTCGTCGACACAGGATGAGACACCCATAGCAGCCGCCACGCACCCCAAGATGATATATTTGCGAAAATTCATATAGTGGAATCGTTAGAATATATGGTTAATTTATCAGAAGGACGCCACGACGCCGACAGAGACAGTGACGGGACGGGGATAAACGCCACCGTCGATGCCACCCGATGTCTCGGGGTCAATTCCTTTATATTTTGTGATAACAAAAGGGTTTTGGACGGCACCGTAGAGGCGCAGGCGCAGTGAATCGCGGAGGAGATTGCGCCAGGTGTAGCCGATGGTGATATTGTCGCAGCGGACAAACGAGGCGTTCTGCACCCAATAGTCAGAGAGCTTGGTGAGCGAGCTCTGGTCGTCGAATAGGAATGTGTCGCGCATCAGGTTGCTGAGCGGCAGGGCGTTGTTGGCGGCTATGTCGGTGGTGCCACACATGTTGGCATTGTAGAGCCAGTTGCCAATGTTGGAGCGGAGCACAATGCCGAAGTCCCAGTTGCGCCAGTTGACGGTGTTGCTCCAGGTCATAGTCACCTTAGGCGACGGGGAGTGATAGAAATACTTGTCGGCCTCGTTGATGCGTCCGTCGCCGTTACGGTCAACGAACACACCCTCCAAGGGACTCCCGTCGGCATCATAGACCTGCTCATAGACATAGAATGTGCCGGCAGCCTGTCCGAGGGCATGAATCTGAGCCGTGAGGTCGGTGCCCACGGAGCCGAACTGAGTGTCGGCCCCCTCGGCAAGCTTGGTAATCTCGTTGTGGTTGTATCCGATGTTGTAGGCTGTGGTCCAGGTGAGGTCGCGTGTCACCACGGGGCGGGCAGTGATGTTGAACTCTATGCCGCGATTGACGAGGTTGCCGATGTTCATATTGCCCTTGTTGGTGATATTGGAGCCTGCAGGATATGTGGTGTCGAAGAGGAGGTCTTTGGTCTCGCGGCGATATAGCTCGAAGCTGCCCATAATGCGATTGTTCAGGAACCCGAAGTCGATACCGCCGTTCCAGGTGTGGGTCTCCTCCCATTTGATGGCAGCATTGTATCCCTCGGGCGACACCGGGAATACGGGCTGTCCGCCGGGGAGGAGCGAGGGGTAGATGGATCCGAGGCCGGTCCACTGTGAGTAGACGGGGAGGTATGGGAAGTAATCGTCGCCGAGGTCTTGCTGTCCGGTGACACCGTAGCCGCCGCGGATTTTCAGCTCGTTGAGCACACCGCGAGCGCCCTCCATAAAGCTCTCCTCGAGGATTTTCCATCCGATGGCCACTGCGGGGAATGTGCCCCAGCGATTGTCCTTGGAGAAGCGCGATGTGCCGTCGCGGCGCACAGTGGCTGTGAGCAGATAGCGGTCGGCAAACACGAAATTGGCGCGGCCGAAGAACGATACTAACTGATGAGGCACACGGAAGGTGGAGACGGGCTGGGCACGCACGCCGAGATACTGCTCATAGGCGGGGTCGGGGGTGTAGGTGCCGGGGAGGTAGCCATAGTCGTTGACGGTGGAGTATTTGCGGCCCTTGTTGTGGAAACGCTGCCAGGAGTAGCCGGCGGTGACGTCGAGCTGTGTCTTGATGACGGAGAAATATTTGTTGTAATTGAGCACGAAGTCGAGCAGCAGGTTGGTTCTGGTCTGGAACTCGTTGCTCCAACTTGTGCCGCCGTTTTTCACTGTGACGGCCTCTTTGATGGTATTGTCGGGGTTGTAGACGGGATATTGCCATCCTTTAGCCCACGCCTCGGGGGTGTTGGACATAACGCCGCCCTCCCAGGTGCCGTGCTGATAGTCGTAGGCCAGGTTGAGGTCGGCCGAGAGCTCGGGTAGGAAGGGAAGCTTGTAGTTGAGCTGCAGATTGCCGATTGACTGATAAGACTTACCCTTCGACGTCTGAGCCAACTGTCGGGCAATGGGGTTGGTCGGAGCAGTGGCCGTGTTGAGGTCCTGACCGGCGGCATCCGGGCCCACCACTTCGCCGGCGGCATTGTAGGATGTCCAGTGGCTGAAGACCGGGGCTCCGTTGACAAAGTCGCGCACGGGGATGGTGGGGTTCATGGCGGCTGCCGTGCCGAGCACATTGTCGGCATATTGGTTTTCTACGTATGAGCCTTTGATGTTGGCATTGACGGCGAGGGTGTTGTTGAAAAACTTGGGATTGAGTGATATGGAGCCTGTGACGCGATCCATGGCGTTCTTCTTGAGCACACCATTGTTGTTGGTGAAGCTGACTGCGACACGATAGGGGAGCACACCGGCTGTGCCGCCCACACTGAGGCTATAATCGGAGGAGACGGAGGTGCGTGTGGCCTCTTTCTGCCAGTTGGTGTCGGCCGAGCCGAGCTGGGCCACCTGCGGGGAGCCTTCGCCGTAGCGCGAGGTGATGAAATCGGTAAACTCGGCAGCGTTCATCACGTCGAGGAGGCGGCGAGGGGTGTTGACATAGGCATTGGCAGTGAATGTGACCTGCGGACGGCCTCCGGAGCCCTTCTTGGTGGTGATGATGATGACACCGTTTGAGGCTCGGCTACCATAGATGGCCGTTGCAGAGGCGTCCTTGAGTATGGTCATCGACTCGACACTCTCGGGAGATACAAGTGCCAGGGGATTGGAGGCGCCGTAGACGCTCTTGGTGCTCATCGGGACCCCGTCAATGACAATCAGGGGGTCGTTGGTGGCCGAGATTGAGGCGCCGCCTCGAATCTGAATGGATGCGCCACCCTGGGGAGAGCCGTCGGAGGTCACAACCACACCGGGACTTGCGCCCACCAAGAGGTCTTGAGCCGAGGTGGCCAGTCCGGCTTCTATTTCCGAGGGTTTGACGGTGGCCACAGCGCCTGTGGCATCGCTTTTCTTAACCGTGCCGTAACCGATGGCAACAACCTCGCCGAGCACATGGGCATTAGCTGCCATGTCGACATTAATGACGGTTCTGCCGTCGACGGCAATCTCTTGGGTGTCATAACCCACATAGGTGAAGACGAGAGTGGCATTGGCAGGTGCAGCGATGGAGTAATGGCCGTCGAAATCGGTGGCCGTGCCCATTGTTGCGCCCTTGACCAAGACACTTGCGCCGATGAGGGGCTCACCCTCGGGGTCGAGCACGGTGCCTGTCACCGTGATCTTCTGCGCCATAACGGGAAATGCAGACAGGAGCGTGAACAACGCTGCAATCCACACTTTCCTGCGCATTTGCTTACAAATGTCGTTCATTCAAGAGTGTTTTTTAGAAAGTTGTGTAAATATGATTAATTGTATATCTCTACAGGGGATATCTCTACATTCTCTACATTACGGGGCGAAAGAAATTCGCCACGACAAATGTAGAAACTTTTTTTATTTTTTCAAAACTTTTCTTAAAAAGAGTTTATTGAGGCGGGAGCATAAAGGCAGCGGCATAAAAGCAGCTCCGTTCGCGGCCCCCGCTTACGGGGAGCTGTCGAACGGAGCTAAAGAAGCTGTCGCCCTCTCAACGGAGGGGGCCCGATATTACTCGATAATCACTTTTGAGACAGAGGCACCGGCCTTTTTGATGAAGATGCCGGCAGCGGGATTGGCCACACGGCGTCCATTGAGGTCAAAGTAGATGGCGTCGGGGGCGGGCGCCGACTCAATCTCGTCGATGGCGGTGTCGCTCAGCTGCAAGGGGAGGTTGTAGAGGTCGACATTGAAGCGATAGCCGTCGTTGTAGACCATCATGATTCGTGCGGGGTCGCCCGGCAGGAGGGTAAAGTTGAAGGGAGCGCCCTTGCCGTCGTCGTCGGTGAAGGTGACGAGGGTCTCACCGTTGTCGTCGACCACCAAGAATTCATTGCGTGTGGTGCTGCCCACGGTGCGTTTCACCAGCACGGCATATTCCATGCCCTCGTCGGCGTCATAGAGATAGGGATTGAGGCCGTATGGGTCAAGGTTGACGGTGGCATACTGGACATTGGTGCCCATGTTGATGCGGTCAATGCGGTCAAGCTTGCCGTCGGCGGCAAACCAGGCCAGGCGGATATAGAGGCAGTCGGCCTCGTCGATTTCATAGTTGGACATACCGAAGACATAGTTGTAAGCGCCGTTTTCGCCTTTCACGCGGGCGCAGACAGCTGTCAGGGGGTCGCCGTTATTTGCCTGGGGGATGGTGAAGACGGTGTTGACGGTGTAGAGGTCGACGATGGCAAACTGATACTGCTGGTTTTCGTCGGTGCGGATGAACATCACCTGAGGCTGTGTGCCGTCAGAGGGGAACACAATGATGCTTTCGGTGCCGTTGGAAAGGTTCTTGATGATGGTTCCGTCGTTGGCAAAGATGTCGTAGCTCGAGGTGACGTCTTCGAGAGTGGCGGCGTTGGCAAAGTCGCGGGCCACGATGAAGGCCGGAGCCGAGGGTGTGCCGTTGACCATCATATCAACGTCGTCGGACCACGCCACGGAGCCGATGCTGTAGAAGGAGTAGATGAGCTCGTTAGGAGTGCTGAGCTCCACGACGGGGATGAGCGTTGTGGAGAGGAGGGCTGCTTCAGCGCCGGCGGTGGAGTAGACTTCGATTTTGAGCGAGTTGTCGGGTGTGGCCTGTTCGTTGGCCGCACCGCCTGTGGGGTCGATGAAATATGGCTTGGCATATTCCGAGTAGACCATATAGAAGGTGCCGTCAACAGTCTTGCTGATGAAGTAGATGCCGTCGGTGGTGTCGCCGGGGATGCGGGTGCTGTAGATGCTTTTCTTGAAATATTCCTTGGGGCCTTCGGTGGCAGTTGCTTTCGAGTAGGTGGTGAGGTCGTAGGTCAGGGTGTTGAGATAGTCGGCGCGAGTGGGGTAAGTGGCAGCCTTAGCCTCGTCGACCTCGGGGTCGTGCACAAAGGTGTAGAAGAAGTTTTCCTCTGCGCCGGGGAGAGCGGCGTTAGTGGCGTCGACACAGCGCCCCTCCATGGTGGCTATGCTGATGTCGTTGCCTTCGGAGTCCTTCTCGCCATCTATTGAGTAGACCTTGTAATAGTAGTGGTTGATATATTGAGGGGTATTCATGGCGAAAAACACCATCACCTCATATTTGTCGTCGGTGTTGAAGAATTTAGCTGAAATCGAGGGGTCGAGCACCACCTCTACGGCCTTAGTCTCGTTGGGAGCGAGGCGCACTTGGTCAGAAATCTTGCCCACGATGTTGAATGAGCTGTCGTAGATGGTGAAGGTGAATGCCTTGATGAATTCTTCGGTCCAATACTCGTTGTGATAGACGCTTTCAATCTC
>JAFLRW010000089.1 GCA_022511285.1 Duncaniella sp. | reverse complement strand
CGTGCCGACACTGCAGGAATGGCTTTTGACCAGATTTTCCTGGAGGGTTGTGAGCTGTTGGCGGGAGATATGTTTGTTGCATAGCGAGCCGAAGCCTGTAGTCACCCCGTAGATTGGCTCTGCGCTCGATTCTGTCTTGCGGTCGAGATAGTCGCGACATTTTTGAATTTTGCATCGAGCATTGTCGGAGAGGTATAGCTTAGCGCCGTCAAGAATAATGCGCTCAATGAGGTGGTAGGTCAGTTCGGAGGTCCCTATTCCGTATTTATCCAGTTTATCCATATTTTAAATAATAGCATCGCGTTTGAAAACCACATTTCCGCGCCAGATGGTGGTGTTGACGCAGTTCATACCCACATAATAAGGGAGCATATTATAGTCGGCGAAGTCGAGGAGCAGGAGATTAGCCGCTTTACCGGGCTCAATTGAGCCCACAGAGTGAGCCTCGCCGAGGGCAGCTGCACCGTTGAGGGTCAAAGCCGTGATGACCTCTTCAATGTGCATATTCATATATATACAAGCAAGGGCGATTGTAAGTGGAATTGAGCCGGAGAAGCAGCTGCCGGGATTTAGGTCGGTGGCCAATGCCACGGCACATCCGGAGTCAATCAACTTACGCGCCGGGGCAAACGGCTCTTTGAGGGCGAAAGCGGTGAGAGGCAGGAGCGTTGCCACGACACCGGCTTGAGCCATTTGAGTAATACCCTCGTCGCTAACGTGGAGCAGGTGGTCGGCCGAGACGGCCCCCATCTCGGCGGCCAGTTCGGCACCGCCGAGCCTGACTATCTCGTCGGCGTGGAGTTTGAGCTGCATTCCGGCATCCTTTGCCGCGCGAAGCAAGCGTCGGGAGTCGTCAATCTCAAAAACGTTTTTTTCAGTGAAAATATCGAAGAAACGCGCCTTGTGTTTCACGGCCGGGAGCATCTGATTGATGATGAGGTCGCAATATTCGGCGGTGCGTCCGGCATACTCTTTTGGCACTGCGTGAGCGCCGAGGAAAGTGGACACAACATCAATCTGCCTGTGGTCGGCCGTAGCTATGGCTTCAATCACATCAAGCATCTTCATCTCCGTTTCCAGGTCGAGCCCATAGCCCGACTTGGCCTCGACGGTGGTTACTCCCATCTCCGACATCCGGCGTATGAACCATTCCGCGCGAGCTATCAGTTCGGGCTTTCCGGCCAGTCTTGTTGCATTGACCGTTGACTGTATGCCTCCTCCACGGTTCATGATACTCATATAGGAATCCCCTTTCAAGCGCCAAGAGAACTCTTCGGGGCGGAAACCTCCGAATACAAGGTGAGTGTGGGAGTCGACAAATCCGGGCAGAAGGGCCCTGCCGACAGCATCTATGACAGTCGTGTCAGAAGAGGCTGCAGGGGCCTGCTTGAACTCCGACATGGGGCCTGTGGCTGTGATTAGTCCATCTTCGATACAGACAAAGGCGCTGTCAAGTGTGTGGAGGTGTCTCATCGCCTCCCCTTTTTGGGCTGAACGGCCAAGGGGAGTTACGAGGCGACAATTTATGATTACGCTTTTGGAGCTCATTTATCGATAATTGCGTTTACCATTTTTAGGATATCGGCCTCTCTTTCGCTGGCTTTTCGAGCTATTCGGTCGGCTTGAGCCGTGAGGCTGTCAGCGGCGGCGCGGTCTTTGAGCCCGGCGGCGTTAATCCTCACATTGAGCTGTGCGCCGAGCACTGCAGCACGTGCAGCCAGTGCACCCACTCCGGCATCAGTGACTGAATTGGGATTTCCGTACTGTGCCATAGCTTCCACTACGTCAAATGTCTCGAGGGCAGTCTTCATAGTGCGCAGGGGCACTTCTGTTGCATATAGCGTGGCAGCTTCGAGGGCCTCGGCTCGTGCTTTAAGCTCCTCGGGGGTGGATTTAGGCATTGAGAACACGGCCATGATGCGGTTGAAGGCCTCTGTGTCCTCGTCCACGAGATCTAGAAGGGAGTCGGCCAATCGACGTCCTTTGACAGCCCAGTCGGAGAACTCTTCCCAGCGGTCGTCCCATCCGGCCTTATGGGCGGAAAGATTGGCAACCATAGTGCCGAGTGCGGCAGCCAATGCGCCCATGTAGGCTGAGACCGACCCTCCACCCGGAGCGGGGGCTTCGGATGCGGTGAGGTCGACAAAACCTTTTGCGGTGAGGTCAATAAGTCGGCGGGCAGATTTATCAGCCAGCATATCTTCAATCACCTTTTCTTCGCGCACGAAAGGCTTGAGTTCATCCAGGCCCATAGATTTCACGGCGATATGTATAATCTCGTCGTCGGTGATACCGGCGGAGCGCTGTTGGAGTCTGAGATAATGCTTTCCGGCTTCAATGAGAGTGCGACGAGGCACAAGTCCGACAATCTCGGTGCCGGTGACACGCAAGCCTCGAGCGGCAGCGGCACGACAGACCTCGTCGAAGGCCACATGGAGCGGCGTCTGATTAATGTCTGTGATGTTCATAGACACCTGTGCGATGCCGTATTCATCTATATACCAGCCGATAGCCTTCGTGGCTTTTAGCGAGCCGGGTATCATCAGGGGATTGCCGTTTTCGTCCTTTAAAGGCTTGCCGGTCAGCTTTCCGCCTTCGCGCATCGGACGGCCTTTTTCGCGAACATCAAAAGCTATGGCATTGGCGCGGCGAGTGGATGTGGTGTTGAGATTGAAATTGACTGCAATGAGGAAATCACGGGCGCCCACGGCGGTGCACCCTGTTGCAGCGACCGCCTCGTCGAAAGGACGATTGCCGAAATCGGGTCCCAGTTCCTTGCTGCCCATCCGCTCGGGCAGGCCTTCGTATTCCCCTTGGCGGCAGACGGCGAGATTTTTCCTCTCAGGCGTGAAAGCCGAGGCCTCGTAGCAATATGTGGGGATGCCGAGCTCGTCGGCGGCTCTTTGCGCCAAAGTGCGGGCCAGCGCGGCACACTCCTCAAGCGTGATTCCGCTCACCGGAATAAGGGGGAGCACATCGGTGGCTCCCATGCGAGGATGGGCGCCGTGGTGGGCGCGCATATCAATGAGTTGGGCAGCCATCTTCATGCCACGGAGGGCCGCCTCGACCACCTCGTCAGGTGTCCCGACAAAGGTGACCACCGTGCGGTTTGTGGCCTCGCCGGGATCAACGTCGAGGACTCTCACATGTCCGCCAAGACTGATGGCATCAACAATCTGCTGTATCTTTGCCTTGTCGCGCCCCTCGGAAAAGTTGGGCACACATTCTATTAATTGCTTCATATCTCAGACACTGTTTTTTCGATTAGGCTTTCGTCGGCGATGAATGGCTCTGTGATGCAGAACCCGTTTTGTCCCTGGGTCTCGTTCCATTCTCTGACGGTCGACATAGCGTTAGCGTTGCGGGCCCAGCTTCGGCGAGCCACACCCCCCATCACATCCCAAAGCATAGCGGAGCGCAGGATACGGTCAACGCGCTCGGAGCCGTCGAGCACCATGCCGAAGCCGCCGTTTATACTCTTGCCTATACCCACACCACCGCCGTTGTGGAGGGCAACCAGGCTCATGCCGCGGGCGCAGTTTCCGGCAAAGCATTGCACTGCCATATCGGCCATCACATTGGAGCCGTCTTTTATATTTGATGTCTCGCGGAAAGGCGAGTCGGTGCCGCTGACGTCGTGGTGATCGCGTCCTAACATTACAGGACCAATCTCCCCGTTGCGCACCATCTCGTTGAAGCGCAGGGCAATATTGAGTCGCCCCATTGCGTCCTGATACAGGATTCGGGCTTCGGTGCCGACAACGAGGGCATTTTTCTCTGCATCGCGAATCCAGTTGTAGTTGTCGCGGTCCTGACCACGGCGGTTGGGGTCAATCACCTCCATCGCCGCCTTGTCGGTCTTGACGAGGTCAGAGTGTTTGCCGCTCAGGCAGACCCAACGGAACGGGCCGTATCCGAAGTCGAAAAGCATCGGGCCCATGATATCTTCGACATAGGATGGCCAGATGAAGCCATCTTTCTCGTCGATGCCGTTGCGCGAAATCTCTTTGACCCCGGCGTCGTAGATAGCTTTCATAAAGGAGTTGCCATAGTCAAAGAAATATGTGCCTGCGGCCGTGAGGGCCTTAATGGCATTGAAGTGTCGGCGCAGCGTCGAGTCGACATAGCGACGGAAGGCCGCGGGGTCGTCGTGGAGGAGGCGAGTGCGTTCATCAAACGATATACCCGCCGGACAATACCCGCCCTCGTAGACGGCGTGGCAGCTTGTCTGGTCGCTCAGGATGTCAATTTTGACGCTGTTGGCCACGGCATATTCCAGGAGGTCGACAATATTGCCGTGGTAAGCTATGGAGATGGGCTTCTTGCGGCTCATAGCGTCGCGAGCCAGAGTGAAAGCCTCGGGGATGGAGTCAGTGACCACCTCCACCCAGCCCTGTTTGCGGCGGGTGTCGATGCGCGAGAGGTCAACCTCGGCAATAATAGCCGCAGCGCCGGCAATGAGGGCCGCTTTAGGCTGAGCGCCACTCATCCCACCCAAACCGGAGGAGACAAAAAGATGTCCGCTCAGGTCGCCGTCGTCGGGGATGCCGAGCTTCATTCGGCCGGCGTTTAGGATGGTGTTGAATGTGCCGTGGACTATACCTTGGGGGCCGATATACATCCAGCCTCCGGCAGTCATCTGTCCGTAGTTTGCCACACCCATCTGCATAGCCTCGTGCCAGTCGGCGAGATTATCAAACATTCCCACCATCATAGCGTTTGTAATAATTACGCGCGGAGCATCTTTGTGGGAAGGGAATAAACCGAGCGGGTGGCCGCTTTCAATCACGAGAGTCTGGCTGTCGGTCAGCTCTTCGAGGTATCGTTTTATTAATCTATATTGAAGCCAGTTTTGACAAACCTGCCCCGTCTCGCCATAGGTGACAAGCTCATAGGGATAAAGAGCAATATCGAAGCTCAGATTATTGTCAATCATCACCTGAAACGCCTTCCCTTCGAGGCATTTGCCCTTGTATTCGTGCACAGGCTTAGGGCGGATATCACCCTCCGGGCGGAAGCGATAGGCATAAATTCTGCCGCGGGTTCGCAACTCCTCCATAAACTCCGGCGCAGCCTTGGCGTGGAGTTGCGGGGGGAGATATCGCAAGGCATTTTTTAGGGCCGTCTTCGTTTTTTCAGGCGTAAGAGTGTATCCGCGGTCGGGAGCGCGACGAATCCCGTCGACAGTCTTAGGCATTTCGGGCCAAACAGGGTCGAGCAATATTCTATGGTCTTTCATAAGAGATTCAGGTAAGTTTCCCACAAAATTAATCAAAAATGGGAGTGATTCCAAATCAAAATCCTTGAAAGGCAGGAGATTGGTGTGCAATCCCTCACGGGAGCATAATAAAAGCACCCACCATCCGGATGTCGGGGCCGGGCGGTGGGTGGATTTAATGGATGGTGTCTCTGTTAGAGTTCGGCGTGGTCAGCCATTACGGAGTCAGAGAGTTCGTCGGCGTCAGAGGTGAGAGGATTGAAGTCGTCTTTACCTGTGACAACGAGTCGCTCATAGGCTCTCAGACCTGTACCTGCCGGGATGAGGTGACCGCAAATCACGTTCTCCTTCATGCCCTGAAGGTAGTCAGTCTTACCGTTGATGGCAGCTTCGTTGAGGACCTTTGTGGTCTCCTGGAATGATGCGGCCGACATGAACGAAGAGGTCTGCAGGGCAGCGTGGGTGATGCCTTGGAGAATCTGCTCGGACGTTGCGGGCTGAGCGTCGCGCACCATCACGAGTCTCAGGTCTTTACGCTTGAGCTGCGAATTCTCGTCGCGGAGCTTGCGGGCGGTGATAATCTGGCCCTTCTTGACGTTTTCGCTGTCGCCGGCATCGAGGACCACTTTTTTGCCCCAGATGCGGTCGTTTTCTTCCATGAAGTCGCGCTTGTCGACAACCTGCTGCTCGAGGAATCCAGTGTCGCCGGGGTCGAGGATATTGACTTTGCGCATCATCTGGCGGACAATGACTTCGAAGTGCTTGTCGTTGATCTTCACGCCCTGCATACGGTAGACGTCCTGAACCTCGTTGACGATGTATTCCTGGACGGCTGTGGGGCCCATGATGTTGAGGATGTCGGCAGGGGTGATGGCACCGTCGGAGAGGGGTGTGCCTGCACGGACGTAGTCATTTTCCTGAACGAGAATCTGTTTTGACAGCGGCACGAGGTATTTCTTGGTTTCACCGAGCTTGGAGGTGACGGATATTTCGCGGTTGCCGCGCTTAACCTTTCCAAAGAGCACTTCACCGTCAATTTCAGACACGATTGCGGGGTTGGAAGGATTGCGGGCTTCGAAGAGCTCGGTGACACGCGGCAGACCGCCGGTGATGTCGCCGGCGCCACCGGTGGCACGGGGAATCTTAACGAACACCTCGCCACGCTTGAGTTCGGCGCCGTCCTCAACCATAAGGTGAGCGCCAACGGGGAGAGCGTAGGTCTTGAGGGTCTCACCGTCGGGCCCGATAATATGGGCTTCGGGCACTTTTCCGCGCTCTTTGCTTTCGATAATAATCTTCTCGGAGATACCGGTCTGCTCGTCGGCATCGACACGATATGTGATTCCCTCCTGGAGATTGTCGTAGCGCACCTTACCGGCCACTTCGGAAACGATAACGGCGTTGAAGGGGTCCCATTCGTAGAGGAGGTCGCCTTTCTTGACGGTTGATTCGTTGTCGAAGTAGAGTTTGGCACCGTATGGAATATTTGCGCTGGTGAGCATCATCTTAGTTTTCGGGTCGAGGATGCGCATTTCGGCGAGACGGCCAATCACAACATCGACCTTGCGGCCCTTAGCGTCAATTTCATCGGTCTGCACGGTGCGGAGCTCTTCGATTTCGAGGATACCGTCGTAGCGAGACGTGAGCGAGTTGACGGCGGCGATGTTTGAAGCCACACCACCGACGTGGAATGTACGGAGGGTAAGCTGAGTACCGGGCTCGCCGATAGACTGAGCGGCAATCACGCCGACAGCTTCGCCCATCTGCACCATACGGTGAGTGGCAAGATTCCGGCCGTAACATTTGGCGCACACTCCCTTCCGGCTCTCGCAGGTGAGCACAGAGCGAATCTCTACGCTCTCGATTGGCGACGCGTTGATACGGTCGGCCGCGGCATCGTCAATCTCATCGCCGGCAGCCACGATAAGCTCGCCGGTCGAGGGGTCGATAACGTCGTGAACGGAAACTCGGCCGAGGATTCGCTCGCCCAGAGATGCGACGACCTCATCGTTGTTTTTAATCTCGGTGCATACCAGGCCGCGGAGGGTGCCGCAGTCGGTCTCGTTGATGATGACGTCGTGGGCCACATCGACGAGACGACGGGTGAGGTAACCGGCGTCGGCGGTCTTGAGTGCGGTGTCGGCAAGACCCTTTCGGGCACCGTGGGTTGAGATGAAGTATTCGAGCACGCTCAGACCCTCCTTGAAGTTGGAGAGAATGGGGTTTTCGATAATCTGACCGCCTTCGGCGCCGCTTTTCTGCGGTTTGGCCATAAGGCCACGCATGCCGGAGAGCTGACGAATCTGGTCTTTAGAACCACGGGCGCCGGAGTCAAGCATCATGAAGACGGAGTTGAAACCTTGGTCGGCCTCGGTCATTTGCTTCATGAGGGTCTTCTTCAGGTTGTTGTTGACGTGAGTCCATGTGTC
>JAFLRW010000088.1 GCA_022511285.1 Duncaniella sp. | reverse complement strand
ACAGGCGGCTCTCAAACATCTTTTGATGAATCAGCACACTGCCGCGACACTGCGTGGCCGTGACGAGCATCACTGACAGCAGGTCGGGCGTCAGTCCCGGCCAAGGCGCATCGGCCACAGTGGGTATTGACCCGTCAAGATTTGTTTCTATCTCATACACCTCCTGTTCCGGCACAATAATATCATCGCCGGAGCGCTCAAGATTGATGCCGAGGCGGCGAAATGCATCGGGAATGATTCCGAGATTGTCATAGCTCACATCCTTAATGGTCAGCGAGCTTTGTGTCAATGCTGCCATCCCGATAAACGAGCCCACCTCAATCATATCGGGCAAGATGGTGTGTTCCACACCTTTCAGCCGGTCGGTGCCGGTGATGCGAAGCAGGTTGGAGCCAATCCCCTCAATCTCTACTCCCATAGCCGTAAGCATCTTGCACAACTGCTGCACGTAAGGTTCGCAGGCCGCATTATATATCGTAGTGGTCCCTTCGGCAAGGGCAGCCGCCATTACTATGTTTGCCGTGCCGGTCACCGAAGCCTCGTCGAGCAGCATATAGCACCCCTTAAGACCTCCGACAGTGATTAGATAATACGCCTGGCGCTCCTCATTGTAGGCTATCATTGCCCCAAGTTTAGAGAGTCCTGTGATATGGGTGTCCACCTTGCGGCGACCTATCTTATCGCCTCCGGGCTTGGCGAAATACGCCTGTCCGAGGCGGGCCAACAGCGGGCCTACCACGAGCACCGAGCCTCGCAACCCGGCGCATCGGGCCACAAAGTCGGCCGACGAGATATAATCCTCATCCAGGTCATCGGCCTGAAAGCGATAGGAGTTTTCGCCCAGACGATCCACCTTCACACGCATTGCCTTGAGAAGGTTGATAAGGTTGGTGACGTCAAGAATATTGGGCACATTGTGAATCACCACTGGCTCCGATGTGAGCAGAGTGGCGCTAATCACCTGCAGGGCCTCGTTTTTCGCCCCCTGCGGACGGATGCTGCCATTGAGACGGTGGCCTCCTTCTATTATGTATGTGCTCATTTCCGGTTGTTGATTTTTCTATTTTGATTTATGTTACACATGCTCCACCTCGGGTGTGAGCTCTACGCCAAACCGCTCTCTCACCGTGGCGGCAATGGCGGCTTCAAGTTTCACTATTTCATCCGGCGTGGCCTTTCGCTCCGGGTTTGTCAGCACCAAAGGCTGCAGATGCCACACCGCGGCATTGCCCATCACGGTGCCTTTCCACCCGCAGCGGTCTATGAGCCACGCAGCCGGTATCTTCACCCCGTCGTCAGTCTCATAACAGGGCACTTTGACATCCGCGCCCGCCGCCGCACACACCTGTTCATATGTCTCACGGCTCACCACGGGGTTCTTAAAGAAACTCCCGGCGCTGGGCACTCGGCTCGGATCCGGCAATTTGGAGTCGCGGATGGCAATGACTGCCGCGCGCACCTCAGCGGGCGACGCCGGTGTGTGAGGCAGCAGGTCTCGCAACGCCGGATAGTCAGTGTGCGGCGCAGGCGCCGCCGTCAGCCGATAGGTCACCGCCGTGATTATATAACGGCCCTTGGCCGGGGAATGTTTGAACATCGAGTCGCGATAAGCATAGCCACACACAGACGGGTCAAACACCACAGCCTGCATCCGCTCGCAATCAAACGCTTCAATGCTCTCTATCACATCAGCCGCCTCAACGCCATAGGCGCCCACATTCTGCACGGCCGAGGCGCCCGCCTCGCCGGGGATTCCTGACAGATTCTCAAGCCCCCACAGGTTGCGGCGGCAACACTCGGCAACCACGGCATCCATCGGCTCGCCGCTGCAGGCTCTCACCAGTACGCATCCGTCAGCGTCCGTAAAGTCGATTCCTCTGACGGCACTGTGCACCACCGTGCCATCGTAGTCGCCAAGGAAGAGCATATTGCTCCCTGCTCCTATATGAACCCACTTCTCCCCGGCCGTCATTGAACCCACCACCAGCGGAAGGTCGTCGGCTGAGTCATATTCCACCCATCGCTTGCACTTCACAGCAAGGGCAAACGTGTTGCGCGCTGACAGATCATAATTTTGACACGTCTGAATCATATCTGCAAAGGTAACAAAAAATTTCAATATGACCATTGTCAAAAAAATTATTTCTCGGCCACAAAATTCTTGACATTTAGCTTGGGATTTTGTAATTTTGCTCTTCAATATTTATACCACATCACGCTATGTCCTCATCATATTCTCCTATCGACGAAAGTTCATATTCAGAGAATGCCGGTTTTGACCCCGCCACTCTCTACAACAACCCTTCCTCCACATCGACCACAACCTCCGACACCACTCCACCGCCACCAAGCCCTGAGCCCGACCCGCTGCCTGAGCCCGACCCGGATGAGACGCCGTCCGGCCGTAGCGCTTTGAGCCGCTTTTTAGCCATGCTGGCCGACTCGCGCTCCGCCTTGTTTCTCGGCCTGGTGCTGACGGTGCTGGCCGCCTATGGGTTCATAGTTTGCCTCTCTTATTTCATGAACATCAACAGCGATCAGAGCGCGATGCTCAACGCTGACTACGACCCCACAATCATACATAACGCCGGTGGAGCCTTCGGAGCTCGACTGGCCCACACTCTTATTTACCAATGGCTCGGCATTGGCGCTTTTATCTTCATATATTACGTTTTAGTGTGCGGACTCTCGCTGCTCAAGGTGTATAGGCCGTCGTTCATCAACCTCACCCTGCGCAGTCTGCTCCTCATTGTGGCTGTCTCGATTATTGCCGGGCTTGTCACTCTCGAGGTAGCCGCTCCATTCTACTGGGGAGGGCTCCACGGTCGCATCCTTAACGAGAATCTGATACTCTACACCGGCATTTGGGGCGCTATCGCCGTGAGCGTTATTCTTGCCGGAATGGTGATAATCGTTTATCTCAATCAGCTCAAAAGCCTCATCAATGCCTTCCGCGGCAAATATGAGGTCTACTCTGCCCGCCAGGCTGAACGCCGCGAGGAGCGCGAACGCCGGGCTGCTGCGCGCCGGGCGGAGCGTGAGGAGCGTGAGGCCCGTCAGGAAGCCGAACGCCGCGAAGCTGAACGCCGAGAAGCAGAGCGCCGCGAGGCTCAACCTGCGGCCGCAGCAGCTGCGGCTGACGGTGACGACGTCGACAATGACCGCCCGACCGACTTCGACGACTCGGAGGTTGACACGACTGACCTCACTGACACCGATACCGTCGACGATGAAAGTCTGTTCGCCGGCTCCTACACTTCCCGCCCCTCTGATGAGGCTGACGATTCAGATGACACCGAGGTCGATGCCATCGCCGACGAGCCTTCGCTATTCCCCTCGGCTCCGGTCCGCGACCCTCGCAATCAACCCCTCTACGACCCTCGAGCTGAGCTCTCGCGCTATCAACTCCCTTCCATTGACCTGCTCCGGCAGGTGGAACGCAACCACAATAGCGTTGACGCAACCGAAATGGAGGAGAATAAGACTCGCATCACCAAGACTCTTAACGACTACGGCATTCCCATCTCTCACATCAAAGCTACGGTTGGCCCCACCGTGACCCTTTATGAGATTATCCCGGCCGAAGGTGTGCGCATTGCCAAAATTAAACGTCTGGAAGACGATATTGCTCTGAGCTTGGCGGCTCTCGGCATTCGAATAATCGCTCCTATCCCCGGCAAGGGCACCATTGGCATCGAGGTGCCCAACAAAGAGGCCCAGACCGTCTCTATGCGCTCTATTATTGAACACGAAAAATACCAAAAGTGCGACATGGAGCTCCCTATGGCTATGGGGTGCACCATTTCCAACGAGATTTTCATTGCCGACCTCTGCAAAATGCCTCACCTACTCGTAGCCGGCGCCACCGGCATGGGTAAATCCGTCGGGCTTAATGTCATCATCACCTCTCTCCTCTACAAAAAACACCCCTCGGAACTGAAATTCGTATTGGTCGACCCGAAAATGGTTGAGTTTAGCCTCTATGCCAAACTCGAACGCCACTATCTGGCAAAACTCCCCGACGAGGAAGAGGCCATTATCACCGACCCCTCAAAAGTGGTGACTACTCTCAATTCACTCTGTGTGGAGATGGACAATAGATATGCGCTGCTCAAAGACGCCGGTGTGCGCACAATCAAGGAATATAACGACAAATTCTGCCGCCACGCTCTCAACCCGGCCAAGGGCCACAGATTCCTGCCTTACATCGTGGTGATTGTCGATGAGTTTGCCGACCTCCTTTCCACCGCCGGCAAGGAGGTGGAGACCCCCATTGCCCGTATTGCTCAAAAAGCACGTGCCGTGGGTATGCATATGATTTTGGCCACGCAGCGCCCTTCAACCAACGTCATCACCGGCGTTATAAAAGCCAACTTCCCGGGCCGAATTGCTTTCCGAGTGTTCCAGATGGTCGACTCGCGCACCATCATTGACCGCCCGGGTGCCAACCAACTGATTGGTCGAGGCGACATGCTTTTCAGCAACAATGGTAAGATTGACCGAGTGCAGTGTGCTTTCATCGACACTCCCGAAGTGCAGGCCATCTGCAATTCCATTGATGCACAAGTAGGATTCGACCACGCTTATGAACTCCCTGAATATATCCCGGAAACGTCCGACGGCGGCTCTATTGCCAGCCTCGGCGACCGCGACCCGCTCTTCGACGAATGTGCCCGTCTTGTAGTCGCTTCCGACACGGCTTCCACTTCTTCGCTGCAACGCCGTTATTCTATCGGCTACAACCGAGCCGGCAAAATTATGGACCAGATGGAGGCCGCCGGAATAGTTGGACCGTCGCAAGGCGGAAAGCCTCGTCAGGTTTTAGTGGACAGCATCACCCTTGAGCGTATCCTCGAAAACAATTAATCCCGTCTAAACGTTTTTACTGCATCACCCCCCTCTATCGCATGAAAATAAAAAAAACTCTGTTTTGCATCTTCGCTTTCCTGACAGCATTCGTCTCCGCTGCATCGGCGGCCACTCCCCAACAAATCATTGACCGCGCCGCGGCCAAACTCAAGGCTATGCCGTCAGTCTATGTTGACTATACCCTCAAGGCAGATGGTAATTCAGTCCACGGCGTCCTCACCATCTGCGGCGAACGTTTCACCGCCTCTGCTCCCGGCCTCTCCACCTGGTATGACGGAAAAACCCAGTGGACATACTCCGGCCGCATGGGCGAGGTGAATATAATCAACCCCACACAAGATGAGGTGGAGCAAATAAATCCTTTTGCCATACTCCGCTCCCTTGGCAAAAACTATAAAGCCGCGCAAGCTTCCGCTCCGAAGGGTTGTCAGGCTGTTAAACTCACCTCCACCAACACCGCAAGCGATATTCGCGAGGTGACAGTGACCATCAGCGAGGCTTCATCCCTCCCCACAAGATTGCTGATTTCGCTCTCCAATCGTCAGACCATCGACATCTCCGTCAATCATATTGAACGGGGGGAATCTCTGCCGGTTACATATTTTCAATACAACCCCAAGCAATTTCCGGGCGTTCAGGTTGTTGACCTTCGATAATCGCTCTGCCCTCTAAACGCTCCCTCTCAGTCTAATCCACTCACAGCCACTATCCCTATGACCGAACTCACCACCCGCTGCCTCATAATAGGTTCAGGCCCCGCAGGCTACACTGCGGCAATCTACACTTCTCGCGCCGGACTCAGCCCCATCGTTATCGAGGGCTATCAGCCCGGCGGCCAACTCACCATCACCACCGAGGTGGAAAACTTCCCGGGCTATCCCGAGGGGATTAGCGGTCCGCAGCTTATGGACGACCTTCGCTCCCAGGCCCTGAGATTCGGAGCCGACATCCGGCCCGGACACGTTTCAAAAGTCGACTTCTCAAAGCGCCCGTTCGTTTGCAACACTGACAATGGTCTCACCATCACCGCCGAGACCATCATCATCAGCACAGGTGCCTCTGCAAAATATCTTGGCCTGCCCGATGAGCAAAAATACAACGGGCTCGGCGTGTCGGCCTGCGCCACTTGCGACGGGTTTTTCTATAGAGGGAAAAGGGTGGCGGTAGTTGGCGGAGGCGACACTGCCTGTGAGGAAGCTCTCTATCTGAGCAATCTTGCCTCTGAGGTCTATCTGTTAGTGCGCCGCGATCAGCTCAGAGCATCAAAAGTGATGCAACAGCGCGTGTTTGACAAGGAGAATATTCATATTCTCTTCAATACTCAAGCCATCGGACTCGATGGTGCGGAGTTTGTGGAGAGAATGCGCCTGGTAGAACATAAGGGGATGCCTCAGGAGCGAATCTATGAATTGCCCGTCGACGGTTTTTTCCTTGCCATAGGCCACCAACCTAACACCGAGGTGTTCCGCCCGGCAATCGAATGCGACGCCACAGGCTACATTATGGTTAAAGGCTCCGGCACTGCCACAAATATTGATGGTGTGTTTGCCGCAGGCGACGTGGCCGACCCTACCTACCGACAGGCGGTCACGGCTGCCGGTATGGGGTGTAAGGCTGCCATTGATGTCGAACGCTTCTTATCCGAACAGGTGTAATGCCATCTTCGGCTGATTTTCTTGAGGCCTCCGGTGCGCGCATCCGCTTGCGCGCATTGGAGACTATTGATGTCGACACTCTTTTCCGCTGGGAAAACGACCCCGCAGTTTGGGATGCCGGCTCTGCCCACGCTCCATTCTCGCGCAGGCAGTTGTGGGACTATGTCAACTCTTACGATGGGGATATCTTTGCAGCCCGTCAGCTCCGACTGATGATTGTCCGCACTGATTCCGACGAGACTATCGGCACGCTCGACCTCTTCGATTTCGACCCCGCCAACTCCCGCTGTGCCGTGGGCATTTTCATCACCCCGGAGGCGCGCGGATTGGGGTTTGCCAAGGAGGCTCTCCGTTCGGCAGCTTATCATCTAAGACGCCATCTTTCGATTCATCAGCTTTATGCCATCGTTGGTGACGACAACACGCCCTCTATTGCCCTTTTCCGCGCAGCGGGATTCTCCGACACGGCAATTATCCCGGATTGGATTCGTCGTGCCGGCTCTTACATCCCGGCCCATCTATTCACTTTGATTCTCAAAGAAACATAGCCAGCTTCTGCCAGTTCTTCTCACGAGTGCGGCTCATTATCAGAAACAGGTCTATAAACCACCACACACCGCATCCTCCGGCTGTGAGGAGCTTGCCCAATCCGAGTGCTATGTCGCCCACTAAAAAGCGGTCAACCCCAAGCTCGCCGACCAACAGGGATATCACCAGCATCAATACCGGCGATTTGAACGTGACCATCGACAATCCGGCCCAGGCCTGATCATCCATATTCATCAACACACTCCTCAGATAAGGGAGCCTGTCTTCAGGCAAATAATCCTTATTTGCCATTAAAAACATATTCACATCGTGTTCTCTCATACACACAATTCTCGTTGATAATTATTTGCAGCAAAAATAGTAATTTTGCAGCATTAAACCAATATAAATGGAAGACATATTAAAATATTTCCCGGCACTTTCTCCGACTCAGATAGAGCAGTTTACAGCCCTCGGCTCTTTGTATCCGGAGTGGAACGAGAAGATCAACGTCATCTCGCGCAAGGATATAGACAATCTCTATCTCCACCACATCCTCCACTCCCTCGCCATAGCACGCTTCTTCACTCCCGCACCGGACACTCGATTTCTCGACCTGGGGTGTGGCGGTGGATTCCCGGGGATTCCTCTGGCCATCCTGTTTCCCGACTGCAGGTTTCACCTCATTGACCGCATTGGCAAAAAGGTCAGAGTGGCCTCCGAGATTGCGGCTGCTATCGGTCTGACAAACGTCACCACTCAGCATGGCGACAGCGGGGAGTGTCACGAGAAGTTCGACTTCGTTGTGTCGCGTGCGGTTATGCAGCTCGACGAGCTCGTGCGCATATGCGGACGCCTGATTGCTCCGCGCGGCATCAACCGAATCCCCAACGGGCTGATTTGCCTAAAGGGGGGCGACCTCGCGGCCGAACTCGGGCGCGTTAAGCGGCCTCTACTCGATGTCCCTCTGGCCGATTTCTTCAC
>JAFLRW010000087.1 GCA_022511285.1 Duncaniella sp. | reverse complement strand
CTTTATGATGGTGATTGTGCCGTTGACGGGTGCCTTCTTCTTCCTTAGCCTTATGGAGAACGGGCTGCCGCTCCGCATCCCGGTGGCCATTGTTGATATGGACCATTCGGAGATGTCACGACAGGTGACTCGCGCTTTGAAAGCAGAGGAGCTGATTGACATAACCACTAAAGCTGAGAGCTATGCCGAGGCTATGTCGCAGGTGCGCAGCGGTAAGATTTTCGGATTTTTCTACATCCCGGCCGACTTTCAGGAAGATGTGATGAGCGGCCGCACACCTACTCTCTCCTACTTCTCCAATATGAGCGTTTTTGTGCCCGGCACACTGACCTATAAGGCCTTCACCACCATAGCCGTGGCCACCTCGGGGTCGGTCATGGAGACCACCCTCAGCGCTGCGGGCCTGACGGCCGGAGGTGATGGTGCATCGGCCCTGATGCCGTTGCGCTTGGACAAGCACCCCATAGGCAATCCCTCAACCAACTATTCAATCTATCTCTCCCCCTCGTTTATAGGCGGGCTGATAGCACTCCTGGTAATGGTTGTCACCGTATTCTCAATCACATCAGAATTCAAGCAGAAGAGCTCTCCCGAGTGGCTTGCCACCGCCCGAGGGTCAATGACAGTGGCTCTCGCCGGCAAACTCATCCCTCAGTCCGTTATATTTATCGCTATTGGGGTGGGGATTCAGGCTGTAATGTTCGGATGGCTTCAGTTTCCGATACACTGCCCGGCTTGGCACATCATCCTTGACATGGTGCTCTTGGTACTCTGCTCCCAGGCATTCGGAGTGTTAATGGTGGAGATAGTGCCCAACATGCGTCTGGCGCTGGTGATGGTCAGTCTTATCGGCATCCTCTCATTCTCCGTGGCAGGGTTTTCATTTCCGGTCGACAAGATGTATGGCGCCATAGGCATTTTCTCCTACATACTTCCCGTGCGCTATTATTTTCTCATATATATTGACCAGGCGCTTAACGGCCTGCCGCTCTACTACTCCCGCCTCTATTATGCCGTGATGCTTGGCATGCTTCTACTCCCCGCCATCGGACTTAATCGACTTAAAAAGCGGTGCCTGAACCCCGTATATATCCCTTGACCTCAAAAGCTGACGCAATTTATGAAATGGTTTAAAGACTTGTTCCGTGTATGGCGCCGCGAAGTGTGGCTCTCAGTCACTGACATCGGAGTGATTCTCTTTTTCATCGCCTTGCCGTTGGCCTATCCGATAGTCTACACGCTCATCTACAATCCGGAAGTGGTCAAGGAGATTGAGACGGTGGTTGTCGACCACTCACGCACGGCAGAGAGCCGTGAGCTTGTGCGGGCTATAGATGCCACTCAGTCAGTAAACATAGTGGGCTATGCCGCCGATATGGCCGAGGCGCGCCGGGCGTGGGCTGAGAAGAAGTGTTATGCCATAATAGAGGTTCCGGCCGACTATGCCCGCCGTATAGGGCGCGGAGAGCAGGCTGTGGTGTCATATTATCAAGATATGTCGCTCTTGGTGAGATATCGCCAGATATTGTTCTCACTCACCGGAGTGCAGATGGAGAAATCGGCTCAACTCACAGCCGAACGTCTTGCCGACGAGTCGGGCATAGTCTCTACGATGGTCAGCGGGCTCCCCGTCGGATCGCAATCAAATATCATAGGCGATTCCTCGCAAGGATTTGCCTCGTTTGTAATGCCCGGTGTGATTGTAATCATTCTGCAGCAAGGGATGCTTATGGGCATCACAATGCTTGCCGGCACCCGCCGCGACCGCCGGCGGCGCGACCCTCGGGGAGTGGACAGGAGCGACGTCGGAGCCGGCCCGCTCGCCACTGTGCTCGGCCGCACGTTGGCCTATCTAACCCTCTACCTTCCTATGGCCTTTTATGTGCTGGTGATAGTGCCGCAGCTCTTCTCTTTCCCGCAAAACGGCCATTTTTGGGACTATTTCCCGCTCATTTTTGTGATGCTGCTTGCATCAGCCTTTCTGGGGCAGACATTGCAAATATTTGTGCGCGAGCGCGAAACGTCAATGGTGCTTATCGTATTCACATCGGTGTTCTTCCTGTTTCTCTCCGGATTGACGTGGCCCCGCTATGCTTTCCCGCCTTTCTGGCTTGCTGTGAGCAACGCCTTGCCGGCCACCTGGGGTGTTGAGGGATTTATCCACATTAACTCCAATGGCGCCACTCTGGGCGAGGTGGTCCATTGCTTCAAGGCATTGTGGCTGCTCACCGGCATCTACTTCATCACCGCTGTGCTTGTCCGACACTTCAGTTACTGCCCGCAGTCAACATTGGACGACGAGCAGGATAGCCTCACCGCAGGCTGAGAGACGACGCATTGTGGCCGGAAACAGGAGCGTGTTGCCTCTGCCAATCTCCGAGCAGGAGCCGTCGGGATGATTTATGCGTGCATGGCCGTCGATACACATCACCACGGTGAATGAATCACGCCGGTCGGCAATAAGACGTTCAGCGCCGTCTGTGAGCTCCACACGCTGCACTTTGAAATGGTCACACTCGGCCACACAGGCCCCGACAGGCTCCGTCTTGCAGCAAGACTTCAGCGAAAAGTCAATGGCGTCTTTAGCCAAATCCGTATGAAGCTCCCTGTGCCGGCCGTCTGAATCGCGCCGACCATAGTCATAGATACGATATGTGATATCGCTGGACTGCTGAATCTCCGCTATAAAACAGCCGGCGCCGATGGCGTGGATACATCCCGCAGGGATGAAGAAGGTGTCGCCCGGAAGAGGCGAAAAGCAGTCAACTACTTCCATAATGGTATCATCCGCAATTTTTCGCTCATATTCGTCGGGGGTGACCCGAGAGCGGAACCCGGCATATATCTTAGCGTCGGGGGATGATGATATCACGTGCCACATTTCAGTCTTACCCTTGCATCCGTGGCGCTGCAGGGCAAGGCTGTCATTGGGATGCACCTGCACCGAGAGGTCGGCCTGCGCATCTATGAATTTAATAAGAAGCGGGAATTTAGTGCCGTACAACTGATAATTTTCCTCTCCGAGGAGCTCCGCACCGAAAATTTCAATCAGCTCGGTAAGTGTTTTGCCGGCATAAGGCCCGCTATCCACCACCGAGACGTGGCCTTCGACAGCAGAAATCTCCCAACTTTCGCCAATACCGTCAGCATCGGGCAGTCCCTTAAACGGAGCAATCCGATTGCCGCCCCAGATTACGGGTTTCAGGTATGGTGAGAAATGAAAAGGAATATTGAGCATACGAGAGTTGTTCAAATGCCTTGAAGCGCTTGAAGGAGCTCTAAAGCATCAAGACGGGAGAGTGTGCGGCGCGAGGACAAAGCTGAAGCAAAATCATGAGCCACAGAGTGGACTCCGCGATGAGAGAAAATGCGAGTGAGATAATTGTAATTCTTATTGAAAATACTATCTATCTCATCCTCTTCAAGCTGGCAGGCATCAACACCTTCTTCGAGGGCAAGAGTATGGAGCGCCTGATACACATCGGCCGGCAGGCCGGTGTGGCGGTTGACCATATAGCGGCAGAGAAGATTGGCGGTAATCATTGCAATGCCCAGATTATAATTCTTGAGGATATGGCGCCAGGCGGTCTTGGCCGAGACTACGGGATTGCCGGCAAAGAAGAATTCGGGAGTGAGCGAGACCAAATCCGAGCTGTCTGCATCAAGACTGATGGCGGAGAGCAATTCCTCCCCATCGAAGACGGCAAGGCTGATGGCCATCCCTGCCGCACCGTAGCAGCGGTCAGACTCGTCGATGTATTTGAGTTTTTCCATACCTTCGGTCAGTTAACCACAAGAATCTTCGTGGCAACGGCGCCCTGCGACGATGTATCGTTGCCGGAAGAGGCTATCACATAATAGACTCCGGAGCGCACACGCTCACCATTGAGATTACAGCCGTCCCACATAGCCATACCGCCCTCCGAAGTGGTCTGATAGACGAGATGCATCCCGGCATCAACAATCTTCACTAAAGAGTTGTCCATCAAGCCGGTAATCGTAACCCACCCGCTGAAATCAGGGGTGATTGGATTGGGATAGGCATAAACCTCTTTAAAGTCAGGCTTAGCAGGACTTGAATCCGAGTCAAGGACAAAGAGTCCGGCAAGGGTCGAGACATAGAGGAGGTTTGACGTGGGGTCAACGAACAGGCCTGTAATCGTATTCGTGGGTAGAAAAGAGTTGGCAGATGTGTATGTGGCTATAATTTCATCGCCGCTCTCGCTCACAAGGTAGAGGCCGGAGTCCTGAGTGCCAATCCATTTGCGGTTTGAGTGGTCAACAGCTATGCACAACACGAGGTCCGTCTCGAGCAGATAGTCAGCAAGGTTGGTGCCGTCATTGCGTGGCACCTTCACTCTGTTCACTGCAAAATCAGATGAAAAGAGTGTATTTGGATTGGGGATAGTCACCACCCCTTCAGAGGTGCCAATCCATAGCTGTCCGTTTTTATCCTCCACGCCACACACCCAATATGCCGGAGCAAATGCCTTTCCGTCGGTGTCGGTGACTCGGGCCCATCCCACCTTTTGGAACGATGAGACATCGCTGAGAGTGCCGTTGTGGCGGATAGCCTCGAGCGCATAGCTCACGAAAGAGTCAAATGCGAGCACCACAGGACTTTTCTGACAGATTAACAGGCGTGAATCCTTTGAGTTAATCGTGCCGCCAAAGTCAACGAAGACCCAATCGTCGGCAGTGATGTTGGCCGGATTCTTGCGCTTCTCGGCGGGAAGCATAACCACACTATTGGCTTCATTGCCGAATATGGTCATCCAGAGATTACCTTGATAGTCGACAGTTACAAATGGGACCACCTCAACCCAACCTTGCACCTTATTGATGTTGGTGCGGTCAAACTTACCCACCTGCTTGCCGTTTTCAATCACATAGACACCTTCAACAGCTGAAGCCACATAGAATCTGTCAAGGATGTCGGGGTCCTGACAGATCCAGGTGGGTGAGGGGATTTTCTTTCCGTTGGAGTTCAGCAGATTCTGCCCTTGTGAGGTCACCGCCGTTATACCGTCGGCTGTAATCGGTGTAAACTTGCCATTTTCAAACAGGTCGGCCATGAGGGTCACATTATGACGGTCGCCGGTGCCTACGGGATGATATTGATTCTGTCCGAGATTGGAAATAATAAACCCTCCGTTGGCTCCGGGATAGAGGCGTGCTATGCCGCTAAAGGAGGTTGCGCCCTCGTTTACCGACTTCTCGCGCAGCACAGTCAAAGAGCCGTCCTGCGAGAGGCGATATTCGCCAATGCCGTTTTCAGCGGCTGCAAAAAGCGATACTTCCGGCCCTTTGTAGGTGGTGACAAGGTCGCTTTTTATAGGAGCCGGGAGGGGATAACGCTCGGCCGAGAGGGTGGCCTCAGGCGTGGCATGAAAGAGGGTGCGGTTGGCATCCACGAAGTAGACGCCCCCGTCAGAGGCCTGTATGATGTCATCTACGTTTGAGCTTGTGTAGACATTAGGGGCGGTGATGTCGGTGCATGCGGCATTAAATTTCAAGGCCACCACTTTTTTGTTTTGCAAGCATATCACAGAATTGCCCCCCACGGGGATATAGTCATAATAGCGATTGCCCCCATTGGCACGAATCACCCGGAAGTTGTCATATTTATAAAGCGGCGTCCCATAGGGGAGGAAGTAGAGAGGCGTGGCCCAGGTGTCGTAGCCCGAAGGGGTGACCACGAGACCATCATCAAGAGCTCCGATGGCATAGATGCCGTGGCCGTTGTAGATGCCCGATTCTTTTACCTCGTGTGTGTTCATATCATACCTCACCAAACCGAATCCGGTGGCCACATAGAGTTCATCGCCGTGGAAAGCAATGTCATTGATGGTCTTGTCGGAGCTGACAGGGGCATCCTTGACGTCCGGGAGATTGACCACACGTGCTCCTCCATCGTAGATGATATCAATGTTAGAGTTGTCGTAGACCACCGCGAGACACTCTTTATCATAATTATAGAAGAGGCTTTTCACGGTATAGTCTGAAATGTCGGTGGCGGGAATGAATGTGCGGGTTTCGTCGGCCGTGCGGGAGTAGTAGTTGAGGCGTCCGCCGGTGACATACCAGACGTAGTCGCCGGTATCGAGAAGCGAAGTGAACTCACCGAACACCGGAATGGGGGTCAACGTTCCTGTGACGGATGCTGCGTCGACAGCGGTCATTCCGGCAAGTGTGGCTATAAGGAGAGAAATTAGTCGGGTGCGCATTATGTTTGGTTATCTGTGTGTGTTATGACTTAAGAAAGGCCACCAGGCGAGCTGTAGCACGTCCGCGATGGGATATTGCGTTTTTATCCTCCGGGCTCATCGAAGCGAAGGTGGCGTCAAAGCCTTGCGGGCGGAAAACAGGGTCGTAGCCAAACCCTCCTTCCCCCTCCGGAGCGGTGAGTATTTCCCCCTCCACAGTGCCGGTGAATGTATGCTCGGCGCCATCCTTGATGAGGGCTATGACGGTGACGAATCGCGCACGGCGGTCGGTGTGTCCGAGCATATTTTCAAGCAGAAGGGCCCTATTTGCCCTGCTGTCGTGGCCCGGCCCGGCATAGCGCGCTGAATAGACTCCCGGGGCGCCGTCAAGGGCGTCAACCATCAGGCCGGTGTCGTCGGCAAAACAGTCATACCCATAATGCTCCTTAACGTAGCGTGCCTTCTGAAGGGCATTGCCCTCCAGAGTGTCGGCCGTCTCGGGTATGTCGTCGAAACACCCTATGTCAGCGAGCGACAGCACCTTGAATCGGGCTCCGATGATAGAGCGTATCTCGTCGAGTTTGTGTGAGTTATTTGTGGCAAATACTATTTCCTGCATGATAGGATATAACGCATCGCAACAGGAGTTTATTGTATGGCCTCCGAAATCAGTTGAGGGCGCTGTCGAGAAACTCGATAAATTCCTCCTCCGACATGTATCCAATCGTGCTCTTCACCGTGCCGTCGGGCTTGAGGACCGAAATCTGCGGGATGGAGCTCACTTCAAACTGCCCGGCAGCGGCCGGCACCGAATCCACATCTACCGAAAGGAATCTGGCCTTTGCGGCATATTTTGCAGCCACGGCGTGATAGACAGGGCCGAACATCCTGCAGGGGGGACACCACACGGCATTGAAGTCAATTACTATGGGCTGCGAGGCGTCAGGCGATATGGTGCCCTCTTTCCACTCGGTCACATGGTCGGAGCCTTGAGTTGCAGTCGATTCATTGGCATCAGCCGAGGTCTCAGAGGCATTGGAATTTGAGGGCGCACAGGCGGCAATGGCTGCTGAGAGCAGCGTTGTCATAAGGATTCTTGTAATCATACTTTTTTCTGTTTTCTAAGATAGAAACAGCTCACAGAGCCCTTCTGTTCGTCGACATAGTGCCCTGTGAGCCTTTTGCGTAATTAATTTATAATCAGAGAGCTCCGGCAAGGGCCTCGTTGGTCTTGCGCACAGCCTCGGCGCTCTTTTCAAAGAGAGCTTTCTCCTCGGCATTGAGATTAAACTCCACGATGCGCTCTATACCGTTGCGGCCAATGATGGCGGGCACACCGATGCAGAGGTCGCTCTCTCCATATTCGCCATTGAGCATAGCTGAGCACGAGATGAGCTTCTGCTCGTTGTGGAGCACAGCCTTGACCATCTGAGCTCCGGCCGCACCGGGAGCATACCAGGCAGAAGTGCCGAGCAGCTTGGTGAGAGTGGCGCCGCCCACCATTGTGTCGGCAGCAACCTTGTCAAGAGTCTCCTTGTCGAGATATTCACTTGCGGGCACTCCGCGATAGGCTGCATAGCGGGTGAGGGGTATCATTGTGGTATCGCCGTGGCCGCCGATGACAATGCCTTCCACCTCTGTGGCGTTTGCGCCGAGAGCGCGGCTGAGGTAATATTTGAAGCGGGCGCTATCAAGGGCGCCGCCCATACCGATGATTCTATTTTTGGGCAGACCGCTCACTTTGTGGATGAGATAGGTCATTGTATCCATCGGGTTGGAGATGCAGATGATGATAGCCTCAGGCGAGTTGGCGAGCACCTGGTCAGTGACACTCTTGACAATGCCGG
>JAFLRW010000086.1 GCA_022511285.1 Duncaniella sp. | reverse complement strand
GCTTCCTTGAGCAGGCGCCCGAAGGCGCGGTCAGACACGGGGAGTTGTTGCATAGCTTTGAGGGATTTATGATTTACTCCGCAAAGTTACAACCGCCGTATGGCCAAAATGGTGCGATAATGCCGATTAGTGATGTGAAGAGTGCAACACCTCCGGAAAATTCAACGTGCGGAGCGAGACTTCACAGCCGGCTCCGCACGTTGTCGTTGTTCAACAATAACATTTCTGTTCTTATTTCACCATGAGATATTCATTTTTTCCTGATGCAAAGTTATATGGTAATCTCATGATGTGAAATACCGAAAATCAATGATTTCGCACACTCCATATAACTGTTTTTAGTGACCGGTTCAAAAAAAATGGGCCGAGAGGCTTGTCAGATCAGAAAAAATGCGTAACTTTGCAGCCGGGTAAGTCCTACACGACCAGCTCCCCCCGAACTCCGTCAGGTCTTGATCGAAGCAGCGGTAGGGGGTCGTAGCGGTGCGATGTAGTCAGCTTACCCTTTTTTTGTACCCTCACAAGAATGGAGTGGCGATGTAGGATGCTATGATGCCAAGCTTATTTTTCAGCCGCACGCGAGGGTCTGCAAAACAATCGCCTCGGAGGCGCTTGATTTCATTGATGCAAAGACGAGCCACATCAGCATATTCGCGGAAACGGCATATGAGCAGATACATATTGAAACAAGCGCTCAGCCGGCGCGAACGGGCGGCACGAAGCAGTGAGGCATCAGACCGGAACCGGCGCTCAATCCTCTCTGTGACCAACAAGACGTCAAGGCGTTTTGGCGAAAACGTGTTCAGAAAGCTCACCGGATTCGGACGATAAAAATAGACCGGAGCATTGAGCGAACAGACCTTAGAAAGGCGAGGATAGAGCCGAGCGGTGAAATCAAGATCTTCGTAGTAGATGCCATCCGTAAACATCACCTCCTTTACCTTATCCGCTCTAAAGATGGATGCCCATGCCGAATTGAGCCATCGTGGCTGCTGATAGAGAGTGGCTATCAAAGCCTCTCTGCCATCAAGAGAGAGGACAGACCCTGAGGGGATAGCGTGAAGATTGGGATTGGCCGTGAAGGTGGCCGTCACCGCCTCGGCGCCTTGGCTTGAGGCTATGTCAAGCAACCTTGCCACGGCCCCGGGTAGGAGACAGTCGTCAGCATCGACAAAGACCAGCCATTGGCCTGAAGAAGCCCGTATCCCCTCGTTGCGGGCAGATGCGAGCCCGCGGTTAGGCGTAGAGATAAGACGCACTCCGTCGAAACCGGAGGCTATGGCGGGGGTAGAGTCAGTCGAGCCGTCGTCAATCACAATAATCTCGTCCGCCTGGCCCATCACACTGCTGAGACAGTCATTTAAATAGGCCTCGGCATTGTAGGCCGGGATGACGATTGAGACAGACGACTGGCTTGACATTGCGATATCAGGAAGGGGTTAAGAGCTATTTCTGCTTAGTCAATTCAAATCCGGCCGTCATACCGTCATACTGGTTAAGCAGTGTTGTAGCGGCTTTGATGGTAGAATTATTAGTGAGCGAACCAACGCGTTCAAGAAGTGTCATGAGTTTGGTGACATCAAACGTAAGTTCCATGTTTTTGCCGTTAAGCTTGATATAGGCTTGCATGCTCCCGATGTTCACCTTGCCAAGAGCCTGGAAATGGAACACGGTGGTGCCCTCTTCGGCATTAGTCTCAATAGAGCCCTTTACCGTAACCTTGCGAGCCTGCATAGTAAATGTAGAGTCGGGATTCACGGTGAGGACCAAGGTGTTAAGTCCGGCCATATTATAATATGTGGCCAGTTTACTTTCCACCTGAGACGATGCAGCCGCGCCTCCGGCCTTGAGGAGAAGATTGTCACTCTTAAAATCGACCGCCGGCGCCTTATAGTTCCAAGTGCCCTGCATCGACTCCACAGTCACCGACTTATTGCCAATGCCAAGAGCGCCGGCCACACCGCCGATGATATCGCCGAGAGAAGAGCCGGAGCCATCACCCTGCGACGAGGATGAACCGCCGCCGAGCAGACCGCCAAGAACATCGCGGGCACTCTGAGCATTGGCATTGGGAGCCGACACGAGTAAAAGTGAGAGCGAGAGGAGAAAGAGAATCTTTTTCATAATGTTGATATGGATAGGATTAAGAATGTGAGCGAAAAGAGCAGCATCAGCATTGCCGTCAGTCCAAGCAGAGGATTGAGTGCTCGGCCGGAGCGTTTAGTGAGAGCTGCCGTCAAGCCGCAGTGAAGCAATAAGTAGAATGCCGGCGGGAGCCAGCCTGTAACAGAAATCGAGAGCCAAAGGCGGATAGTCAGAAGCAGAGCCAGGAGTCCGTTGCAGAAATAGAGCGCCACCATAGCCGGGCGGCCCGCAATAACAGCAAGAGTGTTTTTCCCTACAAGGAGATCATCATCGCGATCACGATAATTGTTGACCACCAGGACATTTGCGCCCATACACCCTAAAGCAATTCCGGCTGCAAGCACCCGCGAAGACCACTCTACACCACACAGCATACAAGTCAGACACACAGGCACTACACCGAAGAAAAGCACCACCGCCACCTCGCCAAGGCCGTGCCGACTCAGAGGGAAAGGGCCCGTGCTATAAGCCATAGCACCAACCGCAACAAATATTCCCGCAATATACATCCACCGGCAGCCGTAGAGCGCAACGACGAGACACCCGACCGCACAGGCGACAGCAAGAGTTGCAAGAGTGGCTTTCAGCATATCCTGCGGGGCAATATCCCCCTCAGTAACCCCCCGACGAGGCCCATCGCGCCCCACCCTGTCAAGGCCGGCACGATAGTCGAAATACTCATTTGCGAAATTAGAAGCCACCTGGGCCAACAGCGCAAAAATCAGACAAAGTGCGAGCGCAACAACATTAATCGACCGCTCTGCCACACAGATTCCGGCCGCAAACACCACACCCGACACTGAAACCGGAAGTGTGCGCAAACGCATCGCTTCAATCCAGCAGCCAAGAGTGGAACGGGCAGACATAGGCACTACTCAAAATTAGCAGCGATAGCATCAGCAATGGCCTGCATCTGCTCAGCCGGGAGAGAGAGTTTGTTGGCAAAATTCATATCCCCCTCAGAATTAAGAGGCACTAAGTGGATATGAGTGTGCGGCACCTCCATGCCGAGGACAGCCACACCAACGCGCTTGCAAGGGATGGCTTTCTTGAGAGCCTCGGCCACACGGCGCGCAAACATCATCAGTTCGGAATAGTCCTGTTCGGGGAGGTTGAAGATATAGTCCTCCTCTCGGCGAGGAATCACAAGCACATGGCCCGGAGCCACCGGATTAATGTCGAGGAAGGCATAGTGGCGGGCATCTTCAGCCACCTTATATGAAGGGATTTCGCCGGCGGCAATACGACTGAATATTGTAGGCATAGTAATATGTGGGGACTCAGAAATTAATTTCAACGATTTCAAACTTCATCAATCCGGCCGGAACACGAATCTCCACCACCTCGCCAAGCTTATGCCCAATCAAGCCCTGAGCTATCGGGGTTGACGAACCGAGCTTTTTAGCTTTAAGGTCGGCTTCAGAGTCGGCCACAATGGTATATTCCATCACCATACCATTGGCCACATTCTTAATTTTCACACGATTAAGGATTTGCACCTCCTCGTTGTTAAGATTGCTTTCATCAATGATACGGCATTGCGCCACGAGGTCTTTCAGTTTGGCAATCTTCATTTCGAGCATGCCCTGAGCCTCCTTGGCGGCATCATACTCAGAGTTTTCCGAAAGGTCACCCTTGTCACGGGCCTCGGCAATAGCGGCAGATATGCGGGGACGCTCCACAGATTCGAGGAACGCAATTTCTTCCATTTTCTTCTTATAGCCCTCCTTGGTCATGTAAGTGATAGCCATAGCAGTAAAATTGAGTTTAAAAAGTGTTTATATGAGTGTAAAATAATCAAGCAACTAAAAATGGGAATCGAAAAAAGATATAGAATCTCGCAGCATCAGCAACGAGACTCCATATTATTATCTAACACTAAAAAAGAGCTTTTTTCTTTTCAGTGCAAAGATAGCGAAAAAATCAGCGTTTTGCAACGGCATCACACCGTTTTAACAATCTTTTGCGAGTAGGCGATGAATCAGCCTTCAACGGGGATGGTGTTAAGCTCTTCGATGTAGTCGAGGATTTCGGTGCGACCGCGACCGTCCTGGCTTGAGGTGAGGAATATTGGCGGGAGTTCCTCCCAGGTGTCGAGCAGGCTATTACAATAGGCTTTTACGTTGCGGCGCCCCGCGTCGTTGCCAAGCTTGTCGAGCTTAGTGAATACGATTGAGAATGGGATTTCGTTTTCGCCGAGCCAGTTGAAGAAATCAAGGTCAATTTTCATCGGCGCGTGGCGCGAATCAATGAGCACAAAAAGGTTGGTCATCTGCTGACGGCCAAGAATATAACCGCGAATCATCTTGTCGAGGGCTTCACGCTGCTGCTTGCCGCGCTGGGCAAATCCATAACCGGGAAGGTCGACAATATACCACTCGTCGTTGATGAGAAAGTGATTGATAAGCAGAGTCTTTCCGGGTGTAGAGGAAGTTTTGGCGAGTTTGCCATTTTCGGTGAGCATATTTATAAGTGAGGATTTTCCCACATTGCTTCGACCAATGAAGGCATATTCGTGGCGCGAATCGGCGGGCGATTTAGTATAATCCGGGGCCGAAAGGACAAAACGTGCGGAGTGAATAATCATACTACAGGCATTAAAAGAAATTGAAAAATGCGGCCCGCCAATGCGCTGACGGGCCGCTATGAGAGCCTATCCCGCCATTAACCCTGATGGGCGGGGCGGAGCAGGTCGTTGACAGTCTTTACGGGATTGAACGTGGAGATGGGCACTTCGACAAAGACGGTGTTCCAGTCGCTCATCGCACCGTTCCAGAGACCGGGGAGCTCCATGGCGCGGAGTTCCTTGCCGTGGCTTGATTTGGAGGAGATGAATCCGGTGGCGGGGTCGACGTAGGCGGGAAGGTCAAACTTCTTATTGTGGATATCCTTGATGTAGCACACAAGATCCACGGGATTGAAGTGTGTGGCCTCCGACATCATTTTTTTGTACTCAGGATTGCTGAGGTCCACCTGGTTGCTTTCAAGAATCTGAGGCGAAGCGGAGCCGTCGGGATTGAAGGCAATGAACGGACCGCCGCCCGGCTCGCCCTCATTGCGCACCATGCCGCAGACACGCAGCGGACGGTTGAATTTAGACTTGAGATAGGCCGCCACCTCATCGTCGGCCATATTGTCGAGACGGGGGTCGTAGACGTTGAGGACTGTGCGTAGATATTCCACCATTCGTTTGAGGTCGTCGGCGGTGTAAGCCTTCTCTTCGAGAGCCGTGAGGTCTTCCTCAATCTGGTCGTGTACCTCAAGGAGCAGACCTCCGAGCACCTCTTTATACTTAATCGTGTCGGCGCGCTTCGAGTCGGGCACCACATTGTCTATATTCTTGATAAAGACGACAGCGCTCTCCATGTCGTTGAGATTGCGGATGAGGGCGCCGTGGCCACCGGGACGGAACAGCAGCTTGCCATCCTCGAGGAAGGGAGTGTTGTCAGTATTGACGGCAATGGTGTCAGTGGAGGGTTTCTGCTCGCTCATTGACACATTGAACTTCACTCCCGTGCGGGCTTCTGTGGCGGGAATCACCTCTGCGAGTTTCTCCTCAAAGAGTTTGCGATGATTGGCCGACACTGTGAAGTGGAGGTTCACGATGCCTTTTGAGTTAGCGGCGGTCTGAGCGCCCTCGGTGAGGTGTTCTTCAATAGGTGTACGCGAGCCCTCGGGATATGTATGGAATTTGAGCAGACCTTTGGGAAGACCGCCGTAGTTCATACCTTCGGCACCCACAATAGCGGCTATCACATCGCGGTTGCGCCCCTCGGCAAGCAGCTCGGCAAGAGCCTTTCCGTAGAGTTTCTCGCAGGCCTGACGCAGCTCGGGAAGGAACGGGAGCTTATCTATATTGGCTATGAGTGCAGCCACGGGCGAACCCTCTTTGAGTTCGTCGGTGCCACCGTCGACATACTCGAAAAGCGCCTTGAACATACGCGATGCAGCGCCTGAGGCGGGCACAAACTTGCACACCTCACCGCCAAGCTCCAGATACCGGTGCCAGCGGTCGAGGGCCGCCTTCTCTTCGTCGGCATTGAGTTGGAATATTCCGGCGCCGATGCGGGCGGAGTCTTTGATTTTAAGATAGGGGAATCCGGTCACAAATCGTTTGAGCTGGCTTTCTACTTCAGCCTCGCTGATGCCTTTGGCTTTCAGCAGCTCTTTGTCTTCTGGTCTTAGCATAGGTAACTATATGGTATTATGATTTTTTGATTACTGCCTCAAAGATACGAATTTTTTTGCATTCCGCTTGCAAAAAAAGGGGAGTTATGTTTCACTTTCGCCCAAAATCGGCCGGAATTTCGCCCCAGACGGGTGTGTTCCAGGTGAGTATCGGGTTGGAAAATCTGTTTCGTTCGAGCCAGGCAAGGGCCCGGTCCATCATTTCGAAGAGCGGTTCGGTGGCTTCCGAGCGAGTCAGATTGGTCTTCACCATTCGGTTGCGCACCCACGCTCGCGCCGTGCGGGAATCGGTATAGATGGGGGTGGTGTGGCGTCCCTGGGCATTGAGGAGTGCCAGTCCGTGGACCAACGCCAGGAATTCGCCTATGTTGTTGGTGCCTTGCGCAAAGGGCCCCGCGTGGAAAATCCTCTGTCCGGTGCGCACCCACACTCCCTGATACTCCACCACGCCGGGATTGCCCGAGCAGGCGGCATCAACTGCGAGTGCGTCTTGCTGAATCTCCGGAAAGGCGTTGAAGTCGCGCACCGGAGGGGTGTAGGATGCTATTGATTTCAAGAGTTCAAGATGCTCGTCGGGGTTTCCGCGCCACGCCTCCACAGCCTCTTCCTGCGTCGGAAACGCTTTGAATCTCGCTCCGGAATACCCTTCGGTGTAGAGTTTGCACTCTTCCCAGGAGTCGAACACTCCGGTGGCTCGCCCCTCCCATATCACATAAAATTTTCTTCCTGACATACGGTTTTTTCCTTTCAGCTGAGCGATAAAAAGATTGAGATATCCACACTGCGCATCCCCACCAACTCTGCCACACGCGGATGGACCGGCTTGCCGAAGAATGTCAGTGTGCCGCGCTGTATCCCTTTGGGTAGTTTGAGCGAGGGGGCCTCGGGTGCCGAGAGGGAGCCGAGGAAGGTGAGCAGCGTATTGCTCAGCGCCATTGCGGCCGTGCGGGCCACTGCCGAACCGGCGTGGGTGAAACATATCCTCCCCGAGGCGCGCGCTACGGCATCGAGGGCCGAGGCGGAGGCAAGGTCAATGGGCACCATTGATGGAAACGGGCCGCCGTCGGAGCTGCGTGTGAGGTCAAAGCTCAGCACTCCTTTTTTCATCGTGGCCACCAAATCCTCATGGGCCACAAAGCGCTCTGCCGTATCGGTGACCACCACGACGTCGGCCGAGCGGAGCGCCGAGGCCAGCGTGCGCGGGTGGCAGGCCGATGTGACCACTCCGGGACCCAGCTCCTGGGCGGCACGGCGTAGGGAATAAATATCATTGTCAAACATCCTCACCATCGAGCCAAGCCCCATAGCCGAGCGGGCGGCGGCACAGGCGGCTATCCCCGACCCCACCACCAATGTCTCACAGGGGATTATCCCGGCCACTCCGCCGAGTAGGATTCCTTTGCCATGGACGGCATCGGCCAGCAGCGACGAGGCTATAGCCACGGCGGCTCGGCCGTCTATCTCGGCAAGGATGTCGGCAAAGGGGGTGTGCCCCTCCTGGTCGGTGACGAGGTCGAGCGCCACGGTGATGATATTGTGGCGCAGCAACTCCGCAAGGGTGCGGGGCGAGCGACAGGCCGACTCGAATAGTGTGAGCAGTATGGCGCCGCGACGCAGTTGTTTCACCTCGGCCGGCGCAAAGGCTGCAGGATATATCACTATGTCACACCCCATAGCCTCAGCCCGGGCTGTCAGCTCCACGCCGGCACGCTCATAGGCGGCATCGGCATAA
>JAFLRW010000085.1 GCA_022511285.1 Duncaniella sp. | reverse complement strand
AATATCGTCAGGGAGATAATCCCGACACGTTTTGGGGAGATAATTGTGGGCGACATCACATATATACCTTTGGAAAGTTCTGACGGTCAGAGACGGTTCTGCTATGTAAGTCTTCTTATGGACTCATACAGCAAACTGGTGCTTGGCAGCAGCGTGGGCATGACCCTTGAGACCCGATATCCGATGGAGGCGTTGACGGCCGCTATAGAAACGCTCAAACCCCATGACATAGACCTGTCCCGTACAATTCACCACAGCGACCGCGGGGTGCAATACACCTGCGCTGACTATGTGACAATGCTTCACAAAAATAAAATTATGATAAGCATGACCGCAAGTGGCAATCCTAAGGATAACGCCGAGGCCGAGCGGATAAACAACACTCTAAAAAACGAATTATTCAAAGATATGACGTTTTCACACATAGCCCAGGTTCGGGAGGCTCTGAGGAAGGCTCTGTTGTTCTATAATCATGAGCGACCGCACCTAAGCCTGGAGATGCGCACCCCATCTGAGGCAGCCAACGAAACAGGTCGTTTCAAAAGGCAATGGATCAGCTATAGAGAACGAGCCATAGACGCTATGTGCAATGATAATGCAGAATTAAAAGACCTCCCTAAAGCGACGGGCTAAAAATTTTTTGTAAATTTGCACCTATCCCTGGGCTTCGTTGCCCTCGGGCTAAACCCTCGGTCAACTTCGCACAGGGATAACCTCCGGTTAGTAAACCTCCCTCAGATAAACAGTAAACCGATATAAGATAATATACTAATCACAGTCAACCTTTTTCAGGAATGGACAACCCCAATAGTTTTGCAATGTATATAGGCTCAAAAATTTGCATTTGAGGGGGAGGTTTTGTAAATTTGCGTGGCGAATTAGTGCATCATCATAATGAAGATTTTTACCACTGAAAATATACGCGCTATTGACCGCGCAACAATTGAAGATGAAGGAATAAGCGCTGTAGAGCTCGTCCATCGCGCAGCCGAGGGTATGGCCGGAGTGATTCTCAAACGCTATAATCCGTCGCGTCCCACGGTTATTTTTGCCGGACCGGGCAATAATGGGGCCGATGCGCTCATTGTGGCTAAATTTCTCATCGAGGCCGGATTCAGGCCACACGTATTGTTGTTCAATTTCAATGGCAACTCGCTGTCGCGCGACTGTAATGCCGCATTTCGCGAACTTCAGGCTGTTGACCTCCCTTACGATCTTACTGAAATACGTGACCGCGCAGAGATACCGCTACTCACCCCAAACCATTTGGTGATTGACGGACTTTTCGGTACCGGTCTGCGTGATCCTCTCTCGGGTGGGTTCACAATGCTTGCTCGCACCATCTCGGAGAGCGGCGCGGCAGTGGTGTCGATTGATGTGCCCTCGGGTCTGTTCGGCGACTGGAACGCCCGAGTTATAGCTCGCAACGTGGTTCATGCTGATCTTACGCTGTGTGTTCAGTTCCCCCGATTAGCCTTTTTCCTTGCCGACAACGACCCTATGGTCGGAGAATGGAAGGTGATAGATATTGGACTGAGTGCAAAGGCTATTGACGAGACTGCCACTAACTACTATTATGTGGAGCGCGATGACATACGCGCTGTGCTGAGGCAGCGTGGGCGTTTTGCTTCAAAGGCCGATTTCGGCCATGCCTTACTCTTTGCCGGAAGCTACGGGATGATGGGCGCCGCAGTTATGGCGGCCACAGGAGCCATCCGAAGCGGAGTGGGCAAACTCACTGTCCACTCTCCTCGCAAGGGCTTTGAAGTGATGCAGACAACGGTGCCCGAGGCTCTGTTTTCAGCCGATAAGGATGAGATTGTAATCTCAGATATGACACAGCGCTTCACATATAGCGCCATAGGCGTTGGGCCGGGCATTGGCACCAACGATGCCACGCGAGGGGCCTTCGAGACTCTTGTGAAGTCAGCAAAGCGCCCCCTTGTCATAGATGCCGACGGGCTCAATATCATAGCCCGCACTCCATCGCTGCTTGACCACCTCCCCCCGGGCTCCATCCTCACCCCTCACGCCGGAGAGTTTGACCGTATATTCGGGGCACAGAGCTCGGCCGAAGGGAGGATGCTTAAGGCTATAGAGGTGTCGCGCAGGTTCAAATGCCTTATCGTCCTTAAGGGCCACTACACGGCAGTGGTGCGTCCCGACGGCAAAATATTCTTTAATTCCACAGGGACACCCGCCCTCGCCACATCAGGGAGCGGCGATGTGCTCACCGGAATCATCACCTCTCTCTTGGCTCAAGGCTACAAGCCCGAAGCTGCATCGGTGGCCGGTGTGTATATCCACGGCCTTGCCGGAGAGATTGCTGCCGAGAGCAATGGAGTCTATGGGGTCACCGGAATGGATATTGCCCGTGCCACCGGCAAGGCGCTAAAATCATTAGGGCTCTGATTGTAACTAAAAAAGTAACTCTGAAAATGAAATATATCTCTTGGATTCTACTCCTTGTCTCGGCATTAGCCGTCAATGGACAGACCACACAGAAGCTCACAGCCACGAAGGCTAATGAGTATGGTCTCATCTACACTCTGCCGCTCACGGGATTGAAGGTGACTATAGCAGCCGAGAAGACTGTGCGCACTCCCGGTGAGTTCTACCAATATGCCAGAAAGTATCTCAACGCCGACCCCATTCTGCAGTCGTCAGTGAGTTGGCGCCTAACCGAGGGAGTCATTTCACCAACAGCCGTTGCCGACAAGGAGGAGGAGTATCTCGTTACTCTCAAAGGCGGAAACGGAACATATATTACCTTAACTTCTGAAGGATTTCCCCTTAGCATAAACGATGCCGATTATGAGCCTGAGCATGATGGCACATCTCTCCCCACACCCATAGCTCCCAAGCCTACAATCCTTGACACGCCCGAAGCCAGGCAGGCTGTCACGCCGGAAATGATACAGAGCCGCTCGTCGGCCAAGCGAGCCGAATTGGCAGCTGCCAAGATATATGAACTACGCAACGTGCGCAACGAAATCATATCAGGTCAGGCCGATGCAATGCCTGCCGACGGCGATGCGATGAAAACTGCCCTCGCTCGAATAGACCGCCAGGAGGAAGCTCTCACGGCAATGTTTCTCGGCACGGAGCAGACCTCAGTCGAGGTGAAGACATATACGATAGATATTCCGGCAGACCCCTCGCAGGCCGGACGAAGCGTAGTGGCCAGACTGTCGGCTATCGATGGTCTTGTCAGTGCCGATGACCTTTCCGGCGCTCCAATCTATCTGACTATCAAGCCGACAACAATCGGCGAACTTCCTGTCAACGAAAAAGGAATAACAAAGACTTTCCCAAAGGGCGGTGTGGCCTACCGAATCCCGGGAACTGCCGAAGCTACACTGACTTTCGAGGGCAAAGATTTGGTGTCCAGACGCTTTGAAGTGGCTCAATACGGTGTAGTGTTCGGCATTGATCCCACATTATTCACCGCTAAGAAACTCCCCTCTTACCTTAGATTCGACCCACTTACTGGTGCGGTAAGAGAGTTGGGGACCCTCAGCGAATAATCCTTCCGGCTATGGAACGACTCGACAAGGACCTTATAGCCGATCCTTCGATATGCAACCTCCTGCTTCGTATCTGTCCCGAGCAGCTTGATGCGGCGGTCTATAGTGTGGTGAGCGATAACTCCTTCCTTCATCGTTCCTACTCACTTATTTCCCCCACCGGCCCGACTATGGGGATGCTTGAGGAGACCATCTACGACAATCCCCTGCTACTATCCGACT
Organism: Duncaniella sp.; assembly: GCA_022511285.1. Classification (GTDB taxonomy): domain Bacteria; phylum Bacteroidota; class Bacteroidia; order Bacteroidales; family Muribaculaceae; genus Duncaniella. Next base: position 4,317 of record JAFLRW010000085.1, on the reverse strand, counting down.
TTCGACGCACATATTGCATCATAGAGGCTCGCAGAGTGCTTTCAGTGCCCTCTGAACTCCTCTTGCAGGGCCACGACGCGCTACGCCGAATGTTCAAAATGCAATGGCCGGATTTTGACGGGGAAATAATCGTTGACAACAATGGTACATCAAACTCCGCCATTGTCTATGGTCTGGAGCGCGATCTCTCCCGATTCCTGCGCCGCACTTTTACATCCAACCTGTGCATCGACTCTCATTTATCAAGTCTGCTACGCTATTTCGCAGCTCATCCCGGGCGGAGTAATACGGTGCGCACTATAGCCAATCTGCGTGAAAACAGCTTGGACATGATAGCCCTGCGCGGTTCACATCTGCTGATGGCCAATACATTTGCTTTTGATAAGCCGGCAGATGCACTCTATTATATCCTCGCTTCGAGAGAAAGCCTGAAACTCGATCCCAAAATTGACGAAATGCTGCTGGCCGGCTTTTCACCGCTACGCGAAGACCTCTCTACGCGCCTGCGCGAGTACATAGCACGAGTAATGCCGGTGATTTTCCCTCCACAAATGTTTAAAGCCGGGAGAGAAGCCCTTGGCGCTCCGTTTGATATGATTGTAGCTCCATTATGCGAATAATTCGTGGAAAATACGGCAGGCGTCGATTTGATGTGCCGGCCAATATTACAGCACGCCCAACCACTGATTTTGCGCGTGAAAACATCTTTAATGTCATTGAAAACCTCATTGATGTCGATGGGAAGCGTTGTCTTGACCTCTTTGCCGGGACAGGGGCTGTGTCGTTTGAGCTCCTGTCGCGAGGTGCAGCCTCTGTCACCGCTGTAGAGAAGGCTCAGACCCAGGCGAGGTTTATCCAGAAAGTTGTCTCGGAGCTGGGCGAGACCAATCTGCGGCTGCTGCGCACAGACGCTGTGCGCTATATCCACGACTCAGCTGCCGGTCCGTTCGATATCGTTTTTGCCGATCCGCCTTACGATATGCCCGGCTTTGCCGAAATACCCTCAGCTATAATAAATTCTGCACTCTTGGCTCCAGATGCACTCTTTATTATGGAACATTCCAAGGCCTACGACTTCTCAGCCCTTCCGGGATTCATCCAGCACCGCACATACGGCTCTGTTAACTTTTCTTTATTCATAAAATCTTCCGCTGACTGAACAGAGTTGCTCGAAGGTTGTTGTAATGATGTAACAAAACTCAAACAATAACCTAATAACACTCTACAGTTATGAACAAGGAACAGGTAATTGCCGATGCCGCTACCGCAACGGCTGAGCAAGCAGCTAAAGTGAGTGCCAAAGCCGCCAAAGTGGCCGCCAAGGCTCGGTGTAAAGCCGCCAAGGCTGAAATGAAAGAATCTATCGACGAGGCCAAGGCAATCCTCAAAGACAAAAAGACCCAAGCTCAAGAGATAGCCGCCGGCAAGATATCGGCTATCAGATGTGAGGCTGCCAAGAAGGCTGCTGAGGTCAAGGAACACACAGCTCCTTTTGTTGACAAGATGAAAGCCGGCGCCGCCTCTGCTCTCGACTCTATAGCCGAAACCGCTCACAACCTATCTCAAAAGTTGCACTAAAAACAATAGACAAAACTACGGGCTACTCACAGCACTAATGCCGGGTAGCCCGTAGTGATTTGTATGGATAAATGCTTTACTTACTTCTTGAAAAAGCGGTTGTAAAGGCCCTGGAATCCCTGACCGTGGCGAGCCTCGTCCTTAGCCATTTCGTGGACAGTGTCGTGAATGGCATCGAGGTTGAGTTCCTTGGCACGGCGGGCTATGCGCATCTTATCGGCATTGGCACCGGCCTCGGCAGCCATACGGCGTTTGAGGTTCTCTTCGGTTGACCACACACACTCACCAAGCAGTTCGGCAAACTTAGAAGCGTGTTCTGCCTCCTCAAAAGCATAGCGCTTGAAAGCCGCTGCTATTTCGGGATACCCCTCGCGGTCAGCCTGGCGCGACATTGCGAGATACATTCCCACTTCTGAACACTCGCCTTCAAAATGAGCGCGGAGGTCAGCCTTCATCTGGTCGTCGGTAGTCTTGGCTACACCGATTTCGTGCTCGGTCACAAACTCAAGAGATTCGGCCTCATCAGTCATCTCCTTAAACATTTCCGCACCTACATGGCAGAGGGGGCACTCTTCGGGAGCCTGGTCGCCTTCGTGCACATAGCCGCACACGGTACAGATAAATTTCTTCTTCATAGCTGAAATCTAAATTGAATGTTATTGATGATGTTGTTTACAATGATGCAAAGTTAGCAAACTTTATGCATATAACAGTTGCGATTATGCAGAATTATGGCAAAAATCTTATCTCGCAAAATCAATATCCGTACACAAGACTCGCGTGCCGCCAGAATTAAGACCGGCAAAATTAATTCTTATATCGCAGTCTATGACAAATACAGTGCCATTCTTAGACTTCAATACATTCTCATCATGCATGTCGCTCAAATAAATCTCAGGAGTATAATATGTCCAACTCTTTATATCTTTTAATTTGAACCCCAATGCATATACATAATTTTCAATTTCATCCTGTGTCATCGGAAATCCCTGTATATACGGCTGCTCAACTATGATTTTAAAATCGCCATCTATATTCTCTCCGAAGCCAACAACTTTAAGTCTCGTTTCAGGGAAATATGTATTGTGCAGTGATATTCTATCTAAAGCATAAATTGGTTGCACAAAATAATCTAACCCAATTGTTTTTATCACCGACACGCCATTATCATAGACATCAGCTTCTCCTCCCTGCGCTAAGATATCTCCGAAAGAAGAAACTAACACCTCCTCTACCTTATCAATCCAAACGTTGGCCTTTTTAGCCCAATGTTTTATTGTGTCAATTTGTTTCTCAGCAAGTTTGAGTTCACTTTTGAAATCCTTGATGCATCCTTCAGCAACTCCATTTGCCGCAACTTTTGCTCCCGCGAGTAAGGATGCAATGACATTATTAACACCTCCCGCTGAGCAGCCATGCTGTTCCTGCGATGAAAATCGTTTATATACAATCCTTCTTCCGGCAAATTGTTCTGCATATTCTTCCAATTCGTTTAATCCTTTTGGAGTAAAATCATCACCTGCAATCTGATTAATTTTACTCCAAAAGGAATTTGATATTCTATCCATGCTCCAAAGATACTAAATTTTTTCTAAAGTATCTCAAAAGAGCGCTTCAAAACGTGTAGCTGATGCCGATAGAGGGGGCAAAGGCGTGGAGTTTATAGTCAGCTGCAAAAGTCTGAGTAGTTTTAAATCCTGCAGCTGCGGCGGCCTGTGCTCCTGCTTCAGGACCCATAGCCCCCATCATTGTAGCATACACTTGCTGCCCAATCAAGTCGGGGTATTCGCAAGAGGCTCCTTTAGCTCCGCAGCCGTGGATATACATAAAGGCAACGTCGACTGACAGTCCCTTGACGGGGCGGAAGGAGAGCCCGACCGTCGGCTCAATTTTGGTCATGCCGGGGGTCTCGGGATTGTAGAAGTTTTTATCAACGGGGGTTGTGTCAATCATCAGGCCGAGTCGTGCGTCGAAACGATTTGTCACTGCATACTGTCCGCCAACTGAGATACACCACGAATCGGAATAATTTTTCTCAATATGCTGATTATAAGCTTGGAGCTGTTCGGCGGCAAACTCTATGTCAAGATTCTTATATGCGCTCCATCCGGTGAGGCGGGCATCGGCGGCAATAGTGAGGCGGCTCACAGGCTTATATGACACGCCAAAACCTAATACCCACGGACAGGGCATTTCAGCAGAGAAATTGGCCTGATTCAAAAGGTCGAGAGTTTCGGCGAGTGCTATCTGGGCCACGGGGTTGGCATACTCTACGGCAGCCTCGCCTGCCTTGACCTTCATCCCCATCTGCGAGCGCCAGGATGCGCCCACACGCCATTGGTCATTAATCTCATACTGTGCACCGAGGTTCACTCCGAGACGTATTTGGGAAGTGCCGGTGAGATTGACCGATGCAGGAGATGTATTGCCGAAAGGTTCGGCGGGAATGTTGTTAAGTGCCAGCATACGGTCAAACGACTCCGGATTTACAAGTCCCTTGGTGAGGTTGACCGAGCCCCAGGTAATCATCAATCCGGCGCCAACTGAAAGTCCCTTGATGGGGCGCCACGCAATTGTAGGCTGCACAGTGAAGACCTTGAGGTCAACACTCTGTGAAAGCACTGAGCCGGGCCAGTCGCGAGTCCAGTCTATTGATGAACCGTAGGGGGTGAAGAGTGCCACACCTGCCTTAAGATTGGGGTAGATTGAGAAGGCGGCTGAGACATTCAATGGTGTCGA
>JAFLRW010000084.1 GCA_022511285.1 Duncaniella sp. | reverse complement strand
TTGCAGGCCGGTCACTGAGGCCGACACGTCAATAGTCTTGTCCATGAAGCCCATGCCTGCCGGATTGAAGAACATGCTCTCGCTTCCCAACGGTAGGGAGATGCCCGTATGACCCATGCCGAGCTGCTTGGTGGAGAGTGTATTCACCTGATAACCTTCGGCAAATGTGACGCCTGCACATAATAGCGCAGCCAATGCGGATATTACGATTTTTTTCATCATTGTCTGAGTTAAGAGATTGATTGTTTTATAGAAAGTCCTGCAAAGGTAGGCTGAATTGACCGCATTGAAAAGCAATTTAATGATTTATAACTAAAAAATAGGTCAATAGCGCACTATAATTGGTCGTTTTCACCGAAACATTGTATTTCCCATCAGGATGTATTATCTTTGTGTCTGGAAATCAACCTTAAATTTAAAATAGCTATGTATAGTGACCCTAAAGACTGTCTCTACTGCACTAACAATGAGACTCTCCACAATCTGATGATTGAAATTGCTCAGCTGAGCGTGTCGCGTGTGTTCCTCTTCAAGGAACAGACCTACCACGGACGTTGCCTTGTGGCTTACAACGGACATATAAACGATCTCTTTGAACTTAGCGCCGACGAACGCAACAAGTTTATGGACGACGTCACCCGTGTGACTCGCGCAATGGATAGGGTGTTTCACCCCGAGAAAATCAACTACGGTGCTTACAGCGACAAACTCTCACACCTCCACTTCCATCTTGCACCCAAGTATGTCGACGGCCCTGACTATGGAGGCACCTTCCGTATGAATCCCGGTGAGGTCTACCTCTCTGAACAGGAATACGCCTCAATGGTTGAGGCTATGAGGAAGGCTCTTGCCGAGGCATAACCTGACATCCCTCCGGCCGAGTGTGCGCGTCTGACATCAAAGGCGCTCCACCTTATTATATATCTGCCTGTCGCCCGGCTTGTGCTGTGGCGGCGGGGCTTGTGGCTACATAATCATCCGCATCGCTCGCTCCCGTGGCTGCTCCGCCCGGGGCGCCAACCTCAGCACTGATTGCACAAACTTTAATTTCCTTGACAAATTTTAAGGGTGTTGTGGATTTTTTTTGTACCTTTGCACTCAATCTATACCATTTGTTCATCACGGTTCATACAATCAACACGTAAATGGATAATCTAATTACCATCTCACCATCGCCACACGCACAAACGCCGACCACGGTGACGCGACTGATGCTTCACGTCATCATCGCCCTCATCCCGGCAGTGTTAGTGTCGCTTTTCTATTTTGGGCTCGGTGCAGCCATCGTTATCGTCACCTCTATTGTAGGGTGTGTGGCGGTAGAGTATTTAATCACACGCTTTATGCTGGGCGAACGTCCCGCTATAGGCAATCTTTCAGCTGTGCTCACCGGCCTCCTGTTGGCACTCAATCTCCCATCCAACCTTCCCGTCTGGACCATCCTGATTGGATGTGTTGTGGCTATAGGTATCGGCAAGATGACCTTTGGCGGCCTTGGGTGTAACATTTTCAATCCTGCTCTTGTAGGTCGTGTCTTCCTCCTGCTCTCTTTCCCTGTGGCTATGACCACTTGGCCCGAGCCCGGAGTGAATCTGACCAACTATACCGACGCCACCACCGGCGCTACAATCCTCGGGCAACTTAAGCAGCATATCATCGACCCCTCGCAGGTCAATCTGTTTGATGCGGCCATCGGTAATGTCGGCGGTTCGCTTGGCGAGGTTGGCGCTATTGCGCTCATCATCGGCTTTATCTATCTGCTCTGCATGAAGGTTATCACCTGGCATATCCCGGTAAGCATCATCGGCACAGTAGCCATCTTCTCGCTTTGCGTTGGGGCTCCGGTGTGTGTCGAGCTCCTCTCGGGCGGTCTGCTCCTCGGTGCCATCTTTATGGCTACGGACTATGTCACATCGCCTATGAGTCATAAAGGCCAGATTGTTTACGGCGTGATGATTGGCATCATCACCCTCGTCATTCGCCTTTGGGGCGCTTATCCCGAGGGTATGTCGTTCGCCATACTTATTATGAACGGTGTCACACCACTTATCAACCGATATATGAAACCACGCAAGTTTGGAGAAGGGAGGGTAGCAGCATGAAATCTTCTCTCGTGAATATGGTGCTCTCGTTAGGGATCATCACTGTTGTGGCTGCCGGTCTCCTCTCGTGGATTTACACTATCACAGAAGCTCCTATCGAGCAAGCCAAACTCGACAAACAGATTGAAGCTGTCCGCGCAGTGACTCCGGAGTTTGACAACGATCCCGTGGCTGATGCAGTGGAAATCACTCCCGCCGGTGAAGATAAGGCCCTTAAGGTATTCCCCGCACGCAAAAACGGCGAATTAGTAGGTGCTGCTGTCGAGAGCTATTCTGCTGCCGGATTCTCGGGCGACATCAAGCTCATATACGGCTTCGACCTCAATGGCACTATCACCGGTTATGCCGTGATGGAACACGCCGAAACCCCGGGCCTTGGCGCCAAGATGGACAAGTGGTTCACCCCGGAGGGTAAAGGCAACGTCATTGGCCTTAACCCCACAGAGAGCGCGCTCACTGTCAGCAAAGACGGAGGCCAGGTTGACGCCATCACAGCTGCTACCATCACATCGCGTGCATTCCTTGATGCCCTTAATCGTGCTTCGACTGCTTTCTCTCAACTTAAAGCTGACGAATCCAATTAAACACAACACTCACATCATCACACAGCAATGAACTCAAAACTCAAAATATTCTTCAACGGCATTATCGCCGAAAACCCCACCTTTGTGCTGATGCTGGGTATGTGTCCCACCCTCGGCACCACGGGCAGCGCCATCAACGGTATGTCAATGGGTCTGGCCACAATGGGAGTGCTCATCTGCTCCAACGTGGTTATTTCAATGATTAAAAAGTTCGTGCCCGCAAAGGTGCGCATTCCCGCCTACATCGTGGTCATCGCCACTTTCGTGTCGATGCTCCAACTCGTGATGCAGGCCTATGTCCCCTCGCTCTACGCCACTCTGGGTATTTTCATTCCCCTTATCGTGGTTAACTGTATCGTGCTCGGTCGCGCTGAGTCATTTGCCTCGCGCAACGGAGTGTTTGACTCCCTGCTCGACGGTATCGGCATAGGTCTCGGCTTCACATTGGCTCTCACAGTCCTCGGAGCCTTCCGCGAACTTCTCGGCACAGGCGCAATTTTCGGAGCCCAGCTCTATCCCGAGGCCTATGGCTCTTTAGTGTTCGTCCTCGCTCCGGGTGCGTTTATCGCCCTTGGACTTCTCATTGCCCTCTTTACCAAACTTAGAACTAAATAAGCCATGCTCGAATACATCTCCATTATCATCACGGCGATTTTTGTCAACAATATCGTCTTCGCTCAGTTCCTGGGCATCTGTCCTTTCATCGGAGTATCGCGCAAACTCTCCTCGGCAATCGGTATGGGCGCCGCCGTTACATTCGTAATGCTGCTCGCTACCACCATCACCTGGTTGCTTCAAGACCTTGTGCTTACTCCCTTCGGGCTCGGGTTTATGCAGACAATCGTTTTCATCCTTGTCATTGCTGCGCTCGTGCAGATGCTTGAAATCATACTCAAGAAGATTGCACCGGCACTCTATAGCGCACTCGGCGTGTTCCTCCCACTCATCACCACCAACTGCGCCGTGCTCGGTGTGGCAATTGAGGTGACACGTAAGGGATACAACCTTGGTGAGTCTGTGGTCTACGCTCTTGCAATTGCAGTCGGTTTTACAATGGCAATCGCAATATTTGCCGGTATCCGCGAGCAGCTGCAGCTTGCCAATGTGCCCAAGGCAATGAAAGGTGTGCCCATCGCACTCATCTGTGCCGGCCTCCTCGCTCTCGCTTTTATGGGTTTCTCCGGAATCAAAATAGGGTAAAAAATCGGTTCCAATAAATAGCGGAGTTATCGCAGCTGTTCGATAACTCCGCTATTTATTTTCAATATCAGCGAACAAATTTTTTCTATTCATTGTTTAATCATTGAATTCAACTCCTGTCCACAATGAAAGAGATTGCAGAATTGCTAATGGTGCTAACAGCCTTGACTCCTTTGCGCGCTTCTGCGTTGGATGTCGATGATTTGATTTCAGAGCTCGAAAACACACCGGTGTTTGAGGGAAGCGCTACGCTGAGTGTATCATTGCCTCAGTCAGACACCGATGTGGTCTACACGCTCAAACTACGCTCCGCCTCCGTCCCGACCGATTCCCTCTCGCCGGCATCTTACCTCATTGAGTGGTCGCTCCCAACTCCTATGGGCATCGCCGACGGGTTTACAGCATACTTCGATGGCAATCTCTACCGATATCGCGACTCCAGGCTTCAGGAATATCACACCGCGTGGGATTCTGTCCCCTTTCGTTCTACAGCTCCCGGCGGCGGGGTGCAGCGCTCCGCTCAGTTCACATCCTTGCTCCCTCAATTCTTAGGCGCCGAACTGCGAGCTATGTCGTCCAATCCCGACTACACTCTTACACTTACTCCCGAAACAAGCTGTAATGGCTCAAAAGCCACATTGCTGACTGCCGAGCGGCGTGTCGACGGCGAGAAGGTGCAGGAGAGGAAATACTTTCTTGACCCTTCCACCTGTATGCCGCTACGAGTGGTCACTGAAAGCAATCCGGGCTCAATCTCTGAGCAGACTATCATCGCTGACTATACTCTATCACCCACTCCTCTATGGCAACCGCTGAGCGAAGAGTTTCTGATAAGCCGCTATCCCGATCTGTTTGAGAAATATAGGGAGAGCAATTTCCGGATTGAAAATATGCGAGACACACCGCTCCCTACATTTGCCCTCCCGACCACTACAGGCGACCGCTATCTCCATCATCGAGGTGAAGCGTTTGGTAGCCCGACAGTGATTGCCATCATTGATCCAACCTCCGGAGCATTCAACAGCCAATTAATTGCAGACGTGCGCACGGCGGCAGACGCTGCTTCCTCAGCCTCCAACGTCATATTCGCCTTTACCGGCACCGATGCTGACGTCGTCGAAACACTGACCGGAGATGCTCATACGGGAGAGACAATGCTTCTCAATGCCAACTCCCTTGCGCGCGACTGCGGCGCTTCAGCCCTGCCGGTGGTAATTGTGACCGACAGAGAGGGAATTGTAAAAAATCTGGTGCTCGGATTCAACAATAATCTGGCCGACGTTGTTTTACAGTCATTAGAGCTCCTCTTCTGAGCTATCTGAATGTGTAATCAAATAAAACGACAATATCTATGGAAACTGTATTTTTTAATGGCACTCCGATGCACACCTGCGGCATCGTGCCCTCAGTTGGTGAGATTGCACCCTGTTTTCACTTGACAGGCCGCGACCTCTCTCAAATGTCCTGTTCTGACTTTGCCGGCAGGCGCGTGGTGCTCAATATTTTTCCAAGCCTCGACACAGAGGTCTGCGCACGCTCTGTGCGTCGATTCAACGAAGAGGCTTCAAAGCTCGACAGTGTTACTGTGATCTGCGTGTCAATGGATCTCCCCTTCGCTATGAGTCGTTTCTGCACCATTGAGGGGATTGACAACGTCTCCTTTGGCTCAGCTTTCCGCTCTCCGCTATTCGGACAGAAATACGGACTGCAGTTGGTCGACGGGCCATTGGCCGGACTGCTCACGCGCGCCGTCATAATCCTTGATGATAACCGTCGAGTAATCTTCAGGGATATCGTGCGTGAAATCACCAACGAGCCAGACTACGAAGCAGCCCTCAAAGCCCTGAGAGGCGAAGTCAGCGAATAATCACTCCCACACCGGGTCGGATATACAATTCCCCCGGGTGCGGATTGGCCACAGGCCGCCCTAACAGGTCGTAGAGCACCTCTGTCTCGACGGGAGCCACCACAGGCGCAGTCACAGAGCTCTCTGCGGCCTGTGACATTGCAAGAGCGTGGACTTCAGCCGCTCCCCATAGCCAGCATCCTATGCCAAAATCTTCAAAGTCTGGTGCCGAATCATACGTTATCGGACCGCCATCTTCAGGCTTAGAGCCGGTGCCCTGCAGATATCCCACCGATCCGTCGGAGCGCACTGCCGCATCCATCGCCTCCCATCCGCGCTCGATGGCAGGCATATATGTGGCCGCATCAAGAAGCCCGGTGAGCACACCCCAAGCCATACCGCCGACAAACAGCGAAGTACCCGTCATCTCAGGGCCTTCGCTCCCCGGAGAACCGAAATTTGTCGGCGCAGCAAGGCTGACATTCCAAGAGCCGTCAGTCCTCTGACACCCTAAAAGCGCCTCACTCATTGCCTTAAAATCAGACTCATACTCCGCGCGGTGGCTTTCAGACTCGGGCGTAAACTGCATCACACGCACAAGCGCCATATACACCCACCCGTTGCCGCGGCTCCAATAGCAATCAGCAGTCGGCTCAGTCAAATCCTTATAGGGAGGATCAAACTGGTAATCGCGATACCACAGCCCGGTCCCGGTGTTGAAAAGCGGCGAGCCACCACCTTTCTTTGAGCCACCCTGCTGATTACGCGTATAGGCATACAGTTCATACATCCGAGTCCAGTAAGACTCATTGCCCGTGATGTCGCCAAGCAGTGCCATCACAGGCATACTCATCTGTATGGCATCCACCCAGGTCCAGAAGTTCACACGCTCGGTGGCCATCATATCGTCAATACGCATCTTGATGTGTGCCATCCTCTCAGTCCTTGTAGGGTCGAGCTGATATAATTGCAGATAGCTCTGCCCGCAACACTGATAGTCAGCATTGTGAGCCTTCGCCTCAGTGTCAGACGACGATACCCACTTGTGAAACTCGCCCCAACTCACCGTGTAGTCAAGCCACTCCGGTCGCGGGTCCTCGCGCCACATATTCAGCAGGCCCTCGTAGAACACACTGCGGGTCCAAATCTTGCTGTTGCGCACCTTGCCGCCAACATTGCTCGTAGCCCCGACATCGGGATACGCATTCATAAAATAATCAACCACTTCGGCGCCGCGATTCATCACAGCCTCCGAGTCCAAAGCACCCCCGCTGAGAGGCACCAAAAGCATTACAGCCGTAATGCCGGAGAATATATATCGTCTCATAACCATTGTTTGAGTACAAAGATAAACAAAACAGGGGAATTTTTCAAAAATCTTGACTGTGGTTAAGCAAATAATGCCTAACTTTGCATATAGTCTGAAAAAGGACCAATCAACTAATACCTCATAAGAAAAAATGGCAAAAGTCACCAAACAGGAGGCGCTGGATTATCACAAGTATCCACGCCCCGGAAAAATCGAAGTAATCCCTACCAAACCTTACGCCACTCAGGCTGACCTTGCTTTGGCTTACTCACCCGGTGTGGCATATCCCTGCCTCGAAATCAAGGATGATGCCGACAAAGTGTATGACTATACCGACAAGGGCAACCTTGTGGCCGTAATCTCTAACGGCACTGCCGTGCTCGGCCTTGGCAACATCGGTGCTCTTGCGGGCAAGCCGGTGATGGAGGGTAAGGCTCTTCTCTTCAAGATTTTTGCCGGCCTCGACTGCTACGACATCGAGGTCGACGAGAAGGACCCCGAGAAGTTTATCCAGATTGTCAAGTCGCTCGCACCCACGTTTGGCGGCATTAACCTCGAAGACATCAAGGCTCCCGAGTGTTTTGAAATTGAAACCCGCCTCAAAGAGGAGCTCTCAATCCCGGTGATGCACGACGACCAGCATGGCACCGCCATCATCTCTGCTGCCGGACTGCTCAACGCCCTCGAAATCCAGGGAAAGAAGATTGAGGATATCCGCCTTGTGGTCAACGGCGCCGGAGCTGCGGCCGTCAGCTGTACAAAGCTCTATATGGCTCTCGGAGTGAAGAAGGAAAATGTGGTGATGTGCGACTCGAAGGGTGTCATCACCGATAAGCGCAGCGATCTTAACACGCAGAAAAAATTCTTTGCCACTTCGCGCCCCATCACCACTCTGGCTGAGGCTATGAAGGATGCCGACGTCTTCCTCGGGCTCTCCGTGCGCGACGTCGTTACACCCGAAATGATTAAGTCGATGGCACCGCGTCCCATTGTGTTTGCCCTCGCTAATCCCGATCCCGAGATAGCCTATGAGACCGCCACT
>JAFLRW010000083.1 GCA_022511285.1 Duncaniella sp. | reverse complement strand
TAGTCGAAACCGGTCCAGAAGCAGACCCCCAAGAGCCAGGGACGGTCGCGGTAGAATTTCCATCCACGGCCAATGCGGTTGAGGCAGGAATCGTGGTCGGCGTCGTGGCGTCGGTTGAGTGACGGCATCCGGCCGCAGAGAGAGTCGGAGTCGAAATATATGCCCCTGGAGCCGCATCCGGTGGTCTCCTCCGAGCCGAATGCAATTCGGTCAGGGAACAGCTGACGTCGCCGGTCAATATTGTTTTGCAGCAGGTAGTTATAACCGGCCACATCGGGTGTCTCAATAACCGATGGACCACCGGAAGTGGCCACGGTCATCATCCGCGAAGGGTCGAGGCGGTGCATGATGTCTCTTATTTCAGCGATTAATTCAGCGCCACGGGGGTCGTTGTCAATGCCCCACTCCTCGTTGGCCACGCTCCAGAGCAGAATTGAGGGGTGATTGCGGTCGCGCTCCACCATACGGCACAGTTGGGAGACGTGGTAGTTGTTGATGCCCGGGAGGCGGTTCTCTTCCACAACAAGGAAGCCGAGCGAGTCGGCAATTGCCAGGAGCGCCGGAGAGGCCGGATGGTGGGCGGTGCGAATGGTGTTGACGCCATATTTTTTGAGTTCGCGCAGTCGATATAGCCAGACGGCGTCCGGCAGGCCGACCCCAACACCCGCGTGGTCCTGATGGAGGTTTACGCCGCGCATCGTAATGTGGCGCCCGTTTATGCTCAGGCCGCTGTCAGGGCTCATCTCGATGGTTCGGAAACCGGTGCGCACACTTACGGAGTCGGGAGCTGAGCCGGTGATGGCTGCAGTGATGTCATAGAGCGCGGGGCTCGTCGGCGACCATAGGCTAACGCTGTCGGGGCGCAATTCGACGCTCCAGGAATACTCTCCCCTCGGTGGAAGCTCGCAGGGGATGGAGATGGCAGTTGAGCTGACCCCTCCGGGAGTGGCGGACGAGCCCACGGGGGTGAGTGTGACGCTGACGGTGACCCCCTGGTCGCGCAGCGAGTGGGAATGATTCTCCACCCGTCCGGCCACAATAATCTTATTATTGTCGAAGGTGGCCCGTAATGATTCGGGAACGATATGAATCTCGGGGTATTTTTCGAGCCAGACGTGGCGATAGATGCCGGCCCCTTCGTAATACCAACCCTCCTCGAGAGAGGCATCGGCGCGGACGGCAATCAGATTGTCGCCATCGAAACGGAGATAGGGGGTGATGTCGTAGGTCTGCTCGGTGTAGCCGGACTGTTCGCCGCCGAGATAAAAGCCGTTGACCCAAACACGCGAGTCGCGATAGATTCCCTCAAAGCGGAGCAAGAATCTGCACCGACTGTCAGTCTCGGAGAGGGAGAAGCGCTTGCGATACCACCCGACCGACGAGGCGGGATATTTGTGGCCGATGGTCTTATATCCGTGGCTGTGACTTGCCTCGGGGGAATAAGGCAAGACGGATGCGAAATCAAAAGGAAGGTCGACGACAGCCCAGGCCGAATCGCAGAACGCCGGCGCGTAGGGGCCTGTGTTGTGGATGGAGTTGACCTTGGTGAGGTAGTTGAAATACTCTGTGCCGCAATTAAAGTCTTTTGCAGGGTCTGTGTGTCCAAAGGCGAAAGTCCAGTTGTCGTCGAGCGAAACGGCCTCACGCCCGGCGGAGAAAAGTCCGCAAAGAATAGCGAGTGCGAAAATGGTGAAGCGCGGGCAGATAGCCATAAGGGGGGTTATGCCTCGTCGTAAGTAACGGGAAGCACACGGGAGATGGAGTGGTCAAGAGAGATAAGAGTCTCCGTGCCGACAACTCCGGGGATTATTTGCAGTTTATTGTTGAGCAGCTCCATGAGGTGTTCGTTGTCGCGAGCGAAGAGCTTAATCAGCATAGTGTAAGGGCCTGTGGTGAAGTGACATTCCACAATTTCGGGTATTTTTTCGAGTTCGGGCACCACCTCTCGATACATGGCCCCGCGCTCAAGGTTGACACCAATGAATGTGCAGGTGCGATATCCTAAAATTTTGGGGTCGACATTGTAACCGGAACCGGTGATGACATTGAGGTCTACCATACGCTGAATTCGCTGATGGATAGCAGCGCGTGACACTCCGCACTCCTGGGCTACATCTTTTGAAGGAATGCGCGCGTTGCGCATCACGATTTCGAGAATTTTTCTGTCAAGGTTGTCTATTTTTTCCATAACTATCGATGGATGTTCGGTAAATTTAAGGCGTATAATGTAAAATCCATGGCAAAAATACAAAATTCAGATTGAAACACAATCTTTTTGCCATAAAAATTGAACGAATGTGGCGAAAAAAGAAGTAATTAAAAGAAAATCAGATGGAAACAGCCGCCAATAGCGGAGAGTTTCCATCTGTTATGAATGAGATGCCAGGCTGAATACCGACTTATACCTCCATATTGGGCACGGGGCCGTATTCGTTGGGAGTTTCTTGGCTCGGGCGAGTGTACCACCATAGGAGCAGGAAGCTGCCGATGATTGTCAGAACGAGGAGCAGCCACCATCCGGAACGCCCTATGTCGTGGAGGCGTCGCACAGCCAGGCCAAGGCCGGGCAGGAGCAGAGCGAGGTTGACGAGGGAGCTGATGCAATTGGCGACGGTTTCGGGAAAAAACATTCCCAGGAAGAATCCGAGCACAAGCCCGAGCAGGAATGTGAAGAGGCAAAACCACCAGTATTCCGAACGGGAAGCGCGACCAGAGAAGTTGCAGTAGTTTACCTTGAGCGCACGCTCAACGGCTTCTTGAAATGAAAGTTGTCTTTGATACATAATAGAGTATTTAATGTGTTTCAGCAAAGATAGTGAAAAAAGATAAAATATCAAAATGTAAAATGATGCCCTGTGTCGTCCCATTCCCTCATCCGGGATCGACGATTTTGGGGCGACACTCCACGAGGATATAATTGTTGTCGAGCCGGTCAATGACGGAGCAGTCAGTGGCGCGGCGGCAGGAACGGAGCGACGGGAGATTGCTCTCAGAGATGGTGGCGCGCATAGTCAAGCCGAGAGCAGCGGCAGTGCGCGCACCAAGGGCCCACATATCGCCTCCAATGCCACGGCCCTCGGCGTTGGCGGCCACGGCGAGGCCGTGGAAGCTCTTGCCGTTGAAGAAACAGCGCAGGAAGTTGTAGCCCACGCAAATGCCTGAAGCGTCGGTGACTTTCCACATCACGAAAGCGCTTCCCCGGGCCATACGTCGCAGCGTGGCGACATCAAAAGGGTGAGGATTGAAATGGCTAACTCTCTCGTCGGGCATTGATGTCAGAAACAGGCTGAGCTCTTCGGCGTCGGCGGTGGTGACTATGGAAAAAGTAATGCCGTCGGTTCGTGTGGCGTTGGTGATGGCGGCTTGAGCGGCGGCAATAGCCTTAAGGCGAGGATAGCGCAGGGCGGTCAGCGAGGAGTTGACACTCTCCACAATCTTCCACAGCCCCGGGCAGCTGTGTTTAAACTTAACAAGCAGCGAAGTAATCACGAGGCATCAGTGGAGGTTAGAATCTCTTTGTAAAATTCTTTCAGGCAGCGGCGCACGAAGGGTTGTGAGAAGTGGGCCTCGATGTCGGCACGGGCATTGCTGCCCATCAGTTGCAGCTGCTCGGCCGGCATAGCGAGGAGTCGGGCGATTGCTGCGGCGAGGGGGGCCGATTGCTGCGGGGGCACAACGAAACCGTTGATGCCATCGGTGATTATCTCGCGCGAGCCGTTGATGTCGGTCACAATGGACGGAAGCCCGAGAGCTCCGGCCTCGAGCACCACGTTGGGGAATCCTTCGCGGTAGCTTGGGAATACTAAAGCGTCGGCGGCAAGAATCCAAGGCCTTATGTCGGCAATCCATCCGCCGGACCGGTGGACTCGCGGGCTACCGCCGAAGATGGCAGTGTCTATATCGTCGGGCCCGCCTTCGGGAGCTCCGACAAGAATGAGATGGCAGTCAAGGCCTTTGACGGCTTGGGCGAGTTCGCGCAGCCCCTTGTCGCGCACCAGCCGCCCTACGAAAATCAGTGTCTTCTCCCCGGGGGCTATCCCGAACCGTTGGCGCAGCGCGGCAGCCTCCTCTCTGAGTTGGGGAGTGGGGGTGAAGTGGGCGAGGTCAACCCCCTTGACGTTTCCGTGGCCTAAAACTCTGAGCGGCTTGCGGGTGACACGCGCGGCGATGAGGTCGGCTCTGACGCCCTCACCCTCAGGGATGATGTGGGTGGCTGCGGCGCAGGTGATGCGGTCGGTGGTCAGCAGGAGGCGACGGCGCAATCCCCGAGCGGTGGGGAATAGGAGGCCTGTGAAGGTGTGGACTCTCACAGGCACACCGGCCATACGAGCGGCCAACATTCCGAGGAGGCCGGCTTTCGGGGTGTGGACCATCGCGGGCTTCTCGCGTCGCATCACCTTGACGAGGGCCCACAGCGAGCGGATGTCGGCCAGCGGGGAAATGTTGCGGGTCATTTTCACCCCAATCCCCCTCACCCCTTCGTGGCTGCAAAGCGATGTGAGGTGTTGGTCGGGCGATGATAGGGCCACTACGTCGTATCCCTCCTCTGAGAGTTCGGCAAGCAGACCGCGGCAGAAGGTGTCGAGCGACAGCCCGACAGTGGTCATCCTAATTATTTTCAACCGCTCCACGGCTGATGATAGGGGGGGAGGGGTCAGAATGTGACTCTGAGGCCGGCGCCGGGTGCAAAACCGGTCAGGGGGTCGTAGACCACGGCGGGCGACATAGCCACTTCAGTGGCAGAGGGATTTGCTTTCTTCACAATCACCTTGCGCGGCCCCTTTGCGCAGGCAGCGTCGATGAGGTTGTAGGCATATGTGCCGATGGCCAAGGCTATCGAGATGTTGCGAAGATTGCGCCAGCTGCGCGCTTTGCTCAGATAGCTTGCCTTTTCGCCGAAGTCGGTTTTGTCGGGGCTGGCATAGGAGCTGTTGTGTGCGTCGTTGAAATAATTGTGGCTTCGGCAATCGAAGTAGATGGCAGTGCCGACAAAGAGTGCCTCGGCGCCCCAGATGGTATAGGCCTTAGCGTTCTGCCCCTTGTAGAGCTGTCCGAGGCCGGGGATAATAGAGCGAACGACAGCCTGTCCGTTGTAGGCACGGGAGTATTCAAAGATGTCGTAGTGTACGGCCACGTCGGGATTGCTCTGGACGGCAAACAGCTGGTAGAGAGTGAAGTCGTAGGTGCCGTCCGTGTTTTCGTCATAGCTGATATATTCATCCACGAGACGGGCATTGATGTTGCGGGCGCCGTCGGTGATGTAGTAGTCGGTCTGCACTTTTGGATTGCCTTCAGCCTGATTGGCCATAGTGCCTTTGTAGTCGAGTTCGCGGGAGTTAGAGTCGTCAACGGTCACGGTAAAGTCTGACGCCGGAGTGCCGTAGATTTTTGACAGGTATTCGGGCAGATTGCGTTGGGCGTCGCGCCGAACCTCCTCCATGGAGCCGGCAAAGTTTTCAAACTTCACAAAAGTGTAGGAGTCGTTAGATCGTTTCTTGTTGATTTCGCCCACACCCTTAATGGCCCAGTGAGGTTTGTTTTGAGCATTTGCACACAAGCCGCTCAGCAGAGCGATGAGCAACAGGGGGAGCATTCGTGAAATGATTGATTTCATATTGAGTTGTATAAGGTTATATATTCGTTAACTGTGTTTTCGATGTTGTAGTTTTCGGCTGCGGCACGTCCTTTCTGGGAAAGGGAGTGAGCCAGGTCGGGGTTGTCGGCAATAGCCTTGATGGCGTCAGCGAGAGCTGCGGGGTCGTTTTCGGCCACAAGCATAGCGCCGCCGCATATGTTTTCTCTCACCCCGGCTACGTCAGAGGCGATGAAGGGCACACCCGAGGCCATCGCTTCGATGGTGGTGAGGCTAAGTCCTTCATAATGAGTGGATAGAACGGCAATATTGGAGCGGGCATACAGAGCCGGGATGTCGGTCAGATTGCCGGTAAATTCCACTCTGTCTTGTATCCCGAGCTTGGCGGCAAGGCTTTCCGCTGCGTGGCGGGTGGCTCCGTCGCCGGCCAGGGTCAGTTTGAATCGCTCGGGGAGTCGGGCTATGGCCTCAAGAGCGGTGCGATGGTCTTTTTGCGGGCGGAAGGCGCTCACCATCACCACTTTGACGTTGTCGAGGCCCCTGGCGTCGCGAGGCGCGATAGCGAAGTAGGGGGCGAGGTCTATGCCGTTGGTAATGGAGACGATACGCCCATCTATGCTCTTTGAACGGAGATGCTCACGCAGCGCTGTCCTTACCGGCTCGCTGCAACACACCACTGCGTCGTAGCGGCTGTATAACCGCCTGTCGAAAGCCCGTGAAAGAGGGAAACGGCGCCGCCGATTGTCTGTGTTGTGCTCGGTGGTGACCATCCGGGGACGCGGATTCGGCAAGGCCAAGGCGGCGAGCACCTGAGCCGGAGTGTTGTGAGTGTGCACAATGTCGGCTCGCTTCATCAGTGAGCGCAGGCGGAGTATATGCCGGGGGCTGTATACGCCTTTAAGTCCTATCCCGAGGCTATGAATGGTGATTCCGGCCCTTTCCACTTCTTCCAGAAATGGCGTTCGTGTGCCGTCAAGCAGAGCCAGCTCACACGCGATCCCCGCCCTGTGAAGGCGCGGCAACATCTGGGCGACGAGCCTTTCGGCCCCGCCGGCACGCAAGGATGTTATGACGTGAAGCAGCATTACGAGAGTCGGGATGTTTCGGCTTTTAGAGTGAAAATCTATAGATATATTGATAAATCAACTTGCAAATTTAGCGAATATTCACTCTATTCCCAATATTCCCGGCAAAAAAATATTGAAAACGTGGATATAAAGTTTCCAATGTGAGGAGAGAGAGGTTTAGGTGATGTCAAATGTGAGGTGTTCGGGATTGTACTTGATGCCGGGTCGTTCGAAGTAGGCACCTATGGTTCCGTCCTGAGACAGTGACCCGGGGGAGCCGGTGGCCACACCGCGCTTGCGGTCAATGAGCCAAAGCGTGTCGGCAATCCTGAGCGCAAGTTCCACATCGTGAGTGGATAAGAATATGGTTTTCCCCTCGCGGTGGGCGAGGTTTTGTAGCAGCCGCATTATCTCCACCTTGCTCGGATAGTCGAGAAAGGCTGTGGGCTCGTCGAGCAAAATCACGGGGGTCTGCTGTGCCAATGCCTTGGCTATCATCACTTTCTGGCGTTCGCCGTCGCTGAGCGTAGAGATTGGCCGCTGTGCCATAGCTTCTGCGCCAACTGCTGCAAGAGCGATGCTGACTATGTTCATATCATTGTCAGAGAGTCGTCCCCAAAATCCTGTGTATGGAGCGCGTCCCATTCCCACAAGCTCCTCGACACTCATATCGCTGAGCATCACACGCTCGGTGAGCACCACGCTCACTGCCTTGGATAGTTCCGAGGGGGTGTACAGGCTTATCTCTTTTCCCAATATTGACACGCTCCCGGCTATCACCGGTGTAAATCCTATGAGGGTGCGTAGCAGTGTCGATTTTCCGGCACCGTTGGGTCCGAGCAGACAGGTGAGGGTGCCGGAGCTGAGCGAGGCGGTGATGTCGCAGCTCACGGTCTTCACGCCGCGCCGGTGGCGATAGCCGGTGGTGAGGTGATCAAGGTTAATGGCAGGGGTCATAGCGAGCGGTGTTTTTGTTTGCGCATCAGCACCCACATCACCACCGGGGCGCCTATAAGGGCGGTGACGGAGTTGACCGGCAGAGCGCCTTCAAACCCGGGCAAACGGGCAATGAGGGAGCACAGTAGGGCCAACGAGGCCCCTGCAAGAAGAGTGGCCGGGAGAAGCACGGCGTGGTTGGATGTGCGGAAGATGCCGCGGCACAGGTGGGGCACGGCAAGCCCGAGAAACACAATCGGTCCGCAGTAGGCCGTGACGACGGCCACGAGAACGCCTGAACAGACTATCACTCTGAGACGTGCTGTGCGGATGTCGAGCCCGAGGTTGCGGGCATAGGCATCGCCAAGCAGCATCAGATTCAGAGTCTTAACCAACAGAAAGGGCAGAGGCAGCAGGCAGAGCATCAGCACTACAAACACCATGCTCTCTCCGCCCGACACTCTGGCAAAGCTCCCGAGGCCCCATATCACAAAGGCTCTGATATCTTCTTCGGCGCTGAAAAACTTCAGCACGCCAATCACGG